>NZ_JACGVS010000019.1:0-82851 GCF_014077345.1 Colwellia sp. BRX8-4 | reverse complement strand
AACTTGCCTCCAAAAAAGGTTGAGTAGCAAGTTAAGTGTGGTTGAAATGCAGTGATATGTCAGGGAGTTGGCACTCCCCGCGAAGCGGTTTAGTTCAACAGCTTATTAGACCGAAAAACTAAGCAGTAGACCACACTTAGCATTCTTTGTTTATTTACAGTTACAATTATCATACTTTACAACATAATAAAAACATTAACATTTTATTATTATTAAATATTTCAAAAGGTGCAACACCGAATCTTTCGGTATTTCGGCAAAAGAAAGGAAAACACCACTAACTGTATAAAAGAACAGTAAAAATAATTATTGTTTAAAATATAGTAAATAAGCTATAAATTTTGTGTGTGATCAGGTGGGGTAACTTCGATTTTTCTAACTGTAATAATTATCAACTTTTAATGGCGGCATCTAACAGATATCTTTTTGCCATCGACTATTCAAATTCTCTCCGTAATGTTACGTCGCGAATAATGCCATTAAATATTGCTGTCTTACTAACATCAAGATAAAGGCCAGAAATCTTTACTGGCTCAACTCAGGCGTTAATACTTGATGCTGAAGTGCTTCGCTAAACTTTAACTACATTAAATAATGAAAAGCCTTATTTTTAGAGCCTTTGATTATGTCTACAATATCTTAAAGTATGTGCATATGTAACTTTGTCTAACGCTTGCGGTAAAAAATATTTTCATTAAATACCATTATTAAATGATATTAACTCTTATCAGAAACAAGATAATAAGTGGTTTGCTTTCCCCTACTTATGCTTGTTGATGTAATGCGAATATACTTCAACATTGGCATGTAGCTATTCTGATAATTACAAACCGGGTAATCTATAAATATTAACAACTAGAGTTTTTTTTGTTGCAAGAGTATTGAAACGTTTATCATTGTCGAGTCTTATCTAAGGCCTACTGGTCCTCTTTCTTTTTTATATGCCGTTTTTTTTAGAACCATGTTAAACTTAAAAAAAATTTTTTTACGGGTATCATGTTGGCTTATCGATGGGTATTTAAAATATTATTTATGGTTGTTTTGTTCCCCTTTTTGGCTTCTGCAGAAAGTGAGCACGATGATAATGAGGTAATAAATAACTATTTAAAATTACAAAACCTAATACACCTTCAAGGCGATCAACATAACGCTTTTATTTCCACCTTGCTCACACAAATTAACAACTCAGACTATACATTTCTCAAACCCGCTGTTTTTGCAAATTTAGCTGTCCTTAATATTAACGCTGGCAATAAGGCTAAGGGACAAGAATATTTAGCTGATTCTATTCAAGCATTTAATAACACTTCTTATAATAAGTATACCAACAGTGCTCTGTACAAAGTAAGTCGAGCATACTTACTGATAGGTCAGTATGCTAAAGCCATTGAGTATACTAATCAGCTAAATGCTTTCGCTGTTGAGCATAATGGCAAAAAAATGGAAGTTAGAGCACTGCTTAACTTAGGTTTGATTTATGCTGAATTGCAATTATATGATTTAGCAGAGTTGCGTCTTAATAAGTCTTTGGAAAAAGCTGCCTCTCTGGGAGATAATAAGCTCGAACATTTAACCATACTCTATTTATCAGGTGTTAAAATTAATCAACCCAATAGCAATAATCAAGATATCCTCAAATTAATTAATAGAGCTAAGTCTATTTATGAAAGCATTGGTTATTTAGAGCGGCTAGAAGGATTAACTTACGCAAGAATGGCAAGAGCTAACAAAGCTGAAGAATTGCTATTACAATCGCTTTCCTTAGCGGTTAATAATCAAGATGTTCGTCTTAGCCAAATAACAAATCAAAGTATTGCCTCATTTTATTTTACCCAGAAAAATTTTACTCTAGCGTTAGCTCATGCAAAGGAGTCACTTAAAATAGCAATAGAATTAGGCCATAAAACAGAGGTTTCTGAACTCAACTATTTACTAGCGAAAATTTACAAGAGTTTAAATGATGACAAGAACACTTTGATTCATCTCTTGGCTTATGTTGAATTTCAAAACTCTAATCAAGCTAAAGCGTTTGTCGATATGCTCTATGAAATGGATAAAAATATAGCAATAGATAAAAAATTTGCATCTCTTGAAAACGAAAAACTTTTAAATCAAATAGCTATACAAAAAAGTGAAAAATATAATCAACTCTTTATCTTCATCATAATACTAATAAGTGTTTTATCATTCGTTATGCTATTACTTTGGAAAAATAGAAATAAAATGATGCTAGAAAAAATCAGCTATTCAATGCGCGATAATTTAACAGGTTGCTACGTTAGAAATTACTTAGATGATTACTTACCAGGGCTTAAGTCTAGATTTGAACGACGTGATAGCACTACCAAAGAGTCTGTCGGTGTAGTAATGGTAGATTGTGATAACTTAAAACCGATTAACGATAACTATGGACACGCCGCAGGTGATGAAGTTTTAAAAGCTATAGCGACGACACTTTCAAATCAATTGCGTAGCAGTGACGTTCTCGTTAGATGGGGAGGCGATGAGTTCGTTTTATTATGCGAAAATATTTCCTTAACAGAGTTAGGTAATTTAAGTGAACGTGTAAATGCATCAATAGATAAGCTTGATATTATTTTTGAGAAAAACAATATCTCAGTAACTGTTTCTTCAGGATTTGCATTGCATGATATTAGCAGCGGCTTTAATTTCTATAATCTTTTAAAGTGTGCCGATAATTATTTATATCAGTCAAAAAAACAAGGTAAAAACGCTAAAAACGGCGGTATGTATGTACCCAATACGGATTATCAAATATAAACACTTCAATATTCACCTAATTCCTCAAGGTATACATGGATTGCAGATTTACATAGAGTTTGATTTTATATATTACCCAAACCCATGTCCTGAACGGTGTTACGCTTTAACCTCTTTTTAATGCTTACTTAAGACTATTAACCAATCTAACTCAAATAATCTTATTGTTTGCTTAAATGCCATTTTATGCCTTTATAAATCGCTGAATTCCTCAGGCACAGTCTTTTTGAATAGTGTGTGAACTATACATTGCCCGTTCCTTTGTTTCTCTCTCTTTATTTGGATCTTCTATACAGACAACAGATTCGATAATAGCGAGATAATCCGTAGATAGCTTTGTTTCTTTTGCCCCAACAATGACGTGATTTAGGTACCAAGTATATGGTTTTAATGAAGGGTCTATTCTAATTGCACAATAAATTAGTGCTTCGAACGTTTTTCCCTGTTCATTTATTACGGATACTGTTTTTTCATTATACCCAGACCCTAAACTTTCGGCTCTATCTAAAATGGGTTTCTCATTTTCATCTATCTCAAAAAGAGCGCCTACGACCACGTCATCACTATTATTCGTATAAAAAGAGTCGCATTTACCTGATCCATCTTTGCCACTCATATTAAAACGCAACTGATGATTTTTAAGACTTACTGTGTCAATTTTTTGGGCACTTGGCACCCTTTGTTGAAGTCTTATAAGGGACATGTTTGAACCATATGCAAAATACTTCATCAAAACTCCTGTGCGATTAATACCTGTTCAACAGGAAAATAATTATTGGTTAAAAATATAGAACACAAACATTTAACTATTTATTGTTTAAAATTCTATGACATCGGCTTAAAGGGTAACAAAAAAACATTAGCTTTACATGTTCGTATTGCTTATATGTTTACACTTGGGATGGCGTAACCGTTAGTATGGAGCCTAACTCAAATAAGTCATTTTGATTTTTCATATAAACGACTCGAAAAATCAAAGCATACATTACCCCAGCACTTAGTTTATATAAGATGTTTATTAATCTAAGGGTAATGCGATAACAAATTGTGTAGATTCATCAACCGTACTAAAACAGGTAACTTTACCGTTCAAACTTTGAGTGACTAGGTTATAGAGAATACTTAGCCCTAGACCAGAACCTTTTTGCCGTTGCGTTGTATAAAAAGGTTCAAATACCTTTTCTATCTTTCCCACTTCAATACCACAACCATTATCTTTCACCGTCAGCATTAGCATTTCATTTTGTACTTTAAAACTGATTTTTATTTGACCATTAATTATTTCTTTAAATGCATGAGTTAAGGCGTTATCAATTAAAATAGTTACTATTTGTGCAATCGTACCTGGTGATGTTAAAAGGGGTAAGGTTTCATCTCCTGATAAAAATATTTTTATATTCTTTTCACTAACTCGAGACGACAATGTCGAAATAATATCATTTAAATATTTAAAGAAATTTATTGTACGCTTTTCATCATTTGATTGGTCAACGGCTATCCTCTGAAAATTCCTTACCAATTCAGAGGCCCGCTCTAAATTACGTAAAATTATATCGCTACTACCAATCAAGCTGTTACATTGATTAACAAACGCTGTTCTTCTAATTTTTCCACTTTCCACCGCTTTTTTAATCAGTTGCGCGCTATGTTCTAAATTACTAGCCCCCGTTACAGCAATACCAAGAGGCGTATTAATCTCATGGGCAACACCGGCAACTAAATTACCTAAGGCTGCCATTTTTTCAGACTCAACAAGCTGGTCTTGTGTTGACTTTAATGATTCAAATGCTACGGCTAATTTTTTGTAAGTTTGACTTAGTTCTTTCGTACGCTCTTCAACTTTTTCTTCTAATTCATCTCGAGCTTTACTTAACTCGACCTGCATATTTTTTAATTCAGAAATGTCATCGTAAGTACCAACGATACCAATAACTTCATTAAACTCATTAATAATCGGTCGTTTAGAGGTGCGTAACCAGATGGTTTTTCCATTAGCATGGGTTTGAGGTTCTTCTGAAGCGATTAAATGCTCTCTTGAGATCATTGTATGAGCGTCATCTGACCTATACAGCTCTGCTTGTTCAGGGAAGATATCAAAATCAGTCACTCCAACAATGTCAGAAGGCGAATTAAGATGGGCATCATTTGAAAAAGCTTTGTTACTTCCTAAATAAACAGATTCTCTATTTTTCCAAAAAACACGCTGTGGCATTAGGTTCAATACGGTTTGAAGCGTGTTGATTTGTGTACCTTTTTGCCTATTTGTATGGTCGGCAGAAAAAACATAATGAATAAATTGATAGAGCGGGCTAGATGTTTTAATCACGGTATTAGGCGTATTCGCTTGATAGCTAATTACACCTACAAGCTCATCATCCACAGTAAAGGGTAACACAAAGCAATTATCGTCTTGAGAATCGCTAAAATCTGTTTTGTTTAAGAAACTAACAGTGACTTGGCTTTTACTTTGTTTTATTTCTTGTAATTGACGATTTAATAAACAAATAGTGTCGGGTAATTCGCTTTGATTTACATTAACAACGACACGCTCTTCACTTGGCTCATTATTTTGCGTGTTCAAACAGTAACTATTGTAATGGGACTTTTTATTTTGAATATCTTTGTAAACTACGGTAAAAATAAAGAATGGACTATTCAAAAGCATTGACAGCTTTTTCATCGCGAAAGAAAAATGCTCTGTATTGGTGAAATTAGTTTCTGAATCTAATGATAATAAACGTATAAACTCTAATTGTTGTTCACTATTAGTCACTTAGGTGCCCTTTCTTAGTTATACCCCTATTAAATATATATGATGATTGAAATTAAGCATAATTATTTATTATTTACTGATGTAAAAATAAACAGCAGGATAAACTGCCATTAGATAAGCTATACCTAACGCCCTTTTATTTAATAAGTGTTTATATCCCTATCTAGGTTTGGTGCGAACACCGGGTATGGTATCGGTTAATACCGATACCTCCACTAAGCAATTACTCTCTATTTTTAATGTAAAGCCTGATACCAAAGGTGGTTAGGGTTGCTAATAGTAATAAACCTAAAACGCCAAAAACTAAATTTACATTTTTAAATGGCGTCCATTGAAGGTAATGAATTTTATAAAGTCTGTTGATTAACTTAGTATCATCGCCCTTCTGGCTTAATCTTAAGCTTACCCAATCAAGATTTATTTCAACACCTGTGCTAGTTTTTGCATTTGTTCCATCAATAGAAATAATGTCGCCATAACGTTCTTTATTTTCTGAAAGCGCATCATCAATAAGGCGTTTGTATTCTAACTTAGTTGGCAACCCTTTATCTTGAAGCGTAATAGGGTCTAAATGTTCCGTTTTTCCTTGCGATTTAACCAATAAATGATGCCCTAAAATAGTTTTGATGAGTTTAACTTCACTCCAATTTTCTTGTGGATCAACTAATAACTGTGTTTCTAGGGGATAAGTTTTTAATGATAATTGTTCATAAGCCCCTTTGTAACCGGGTTTAATAAAAAATATGACCCCGGTAATTGTCCAACCAAACATTGGTAATATGAGGATTAAACCTATAAGTCTATGTATTTTTCTACTTGTCATTTTATCTATCTTATTATTGGAGACTAAAATCTTAATTGTATAATAACAGCAATAACCCGCTCATTAGTAAAATGCAATGAGATGGAGTCAAGCGCTACAATTAATGAATGCTACTTATTAGTAGGTTTGTTATGTATAGGTTTAATAAGTGGCTATGAAAAACGCAACAGTAACAGTAAACCTATAATTGCCGCTGCCAAGAAAAGGTACTCATCAAAAGTGCAGTTATCTTGCTGTATTTCTCGATGTTACTTTTTTAATCTAGCCATTTTAGCCTCATTGAGACTGACTTTTTTGATACACGGTTGACATTATTCATTAATGGGTATTATTTTAGGTCGGTAAAGTGCACCCAAAATACCCCCAAAGAGATTTTTATAGATCGCTTCTATCTCTTCTTTGGAGATACTGCCACCATGTATTAGCATTTCAAGTACCTCCCCTGGCTCTTTAACTAGGTAACCAGAAGAACTAAAGCCATTGTTTAAATAAAATGCTTTTCGTTTAACTCGTTGTGGATAGTTTTGTTGTTGTACTTGAAGTTCTTCAATATTTAATACAATTCTGTTTTCATGCTTCTCTTTCAATGCGTCTAATACCTTACTCCCATAACCAGACGAACGCTGATCCTCCGCGATAGCAAAGAAATGAACAAAAACAGTATCTTTATACTCGGTAAGATAGATTAAACCAATCCAGTTATTATTTTCATAAAGAACGCTAAAGCCGTCCTTCCCTTTTCTCAATATGAAGCGAAGCAACCAAGAAGGAACAAGCCTTACCGTCGTAAAAGCCTCTTTATAAAGCTCAATAACATTTCTATAATTAACGTCATATTTAGAAAGTGGGCTGAATTTTATGCTCATAGTATTACTCATGTCCTTTGAATCTATTGATTAGTAGTCAGGGCTTTTGTACCTTAGCCGTATATGTTTTTAAAGTGCTTGTGCTTTTACTAACATCGTTAAATATTTAACCACTCCATGGCTAAGCCAATATAAATACGCTCAACCAAAAGTAACGCGTTACCTTTAAGCTATTGATATAGTTGTTACTTATTAAATCACTTTATAAAAAGCATAACATTGAGGATTAACATCCATTTTAGGTTTCACTGCTTAACATGGCATTAAGCAATGAAAATTTAGTCCATTTATCGCTAATTGACGTCGGATCAATAGCGATAAATTTTTACTACTAGGCTACCTAAATAATAAGGTAGGTCTACAAATTGAAAAAAAACTTCTAGTTACTGCGCGTTAATCGCGGCGCTCATTGATTGCTCAGCAACTTGCTCTAACCACTTAAGATCGACAGTTTGGTGGGCTTCACAAATAAACCAAGGTTCACGTGAATCCGGCTCTAACATAACGCCATTGTCGATTAAGTTAAGCGCGAATTGCGTATAAAGATCACTGTTCGTTTTTTTCCAATCACGATAATTTTGTGGTACTTCACTACCAAAATGTACGCCAAACATTGCATTGGGTCCTGCAAAACAATGTTCAATATCAAATTTTGTAAATACTCTTGAGAGTAACGCTTGAATTTTTTGACCTACTGTCGCAATCGTTTCAAGTGCATCGGTTTCTTTAAGCACGGTTAATGTCGCTTTAGCTGCGCTCAGTGCCACCATATTAGCGGTATAAGTGCCGCCGTGAGTTACCCCGTCTTTTGCAAATGATATAGCATCCATAACATTAGCTTTACCACCAAAAGCAGCAATCGGGTAACCGTTGCCCATAGCTTTTGCATACGTGGTTAAATCAGCATAGATACCATATAAGGCTTGTGCTCCGCCCTTGGCAACACGAAAACCCGTTTTGACTTCGTCCATAATTAGCAAAGAACCATTGGTATCACAAGTGTCACGCAACTTTTGCATATAGGCTTGCGTTGAGGCAATCGAGCCACAGTTACCCATGATAGGTTCAATCAATATAGCCGCAATATCATGACCATGTTCAGCGAAAACAGTATCGATAGCTTTAAAATCGTTAAGCGGTACACTTACTTGATGTTCACGCGTACTTTGTGGGATACCTGCGCCAAAAGGTATAATTTCAGGCGCGTTTTCATCAGTGACTTCCCAGTTATCTACATCAGATTTCCACATCACTTCATCATGCAGTCCATGAAAGCCACCTTCAACCACGACTATTTTATTACGTTTTGTAAATCCACGAGCGGTGCGCACTGCGCCAATAACCGCTTCGGTACCTGAATTAGCAAAGCGCATTTTATCGATATTAGGGCAAAGTGACTTCACCAATTCAACCACATCAGAATCAAGACCGGTAGAGAAACCCGAAATGGTGCCAACGCTAGTGATCGCGTTAATCACTTCATTGTCTACGCGTTCGTCACGATAGCCGAGAATAATTGGGCCATAGGCTAAACGAAAATCAACAAACGTTTGTTGATCACAATCGGTGATGGTACAGCCTTTCATGCTGCTTAAAAATACGGTGTTTTCTTCACCCCAATAACGGTAGCTGTCTGCAACCCCTAACGGCATATTTTCGTGGGCTCTTTTAAGCATAGCATTGCTTTGGGGCTTCTGTGGTTTAGTCATGATCGCTCTTTATATCACTGAATGTTTTAAACATTAATTAACGTAAATTTTATCGGGTGATAATACAGGGATAGCGCAATTTCAGGAAGAGTAAATCTTTTAATTAGTCAGGTATTCGTCTTTTAAAGGGGTAAATTAGCTAATAAAGTCATGGTGACCGGGTATAACCAAGCCTAAAAACTAGCGTTGCTGTTTATCCATAACACTAAAAAAAGCCTCAGTGATAACCACTGAGGCTTAGATAATAAGTCGATAGCTCGTTGAACTACCTACAATAAACGTTACTTAATCCAATACAATTATAAGCTGAAGGTATGAGATACAGATAACACGACACGGGTATCAGCCAAATCAATGTTCATATTTGTATCTTCAAGAGCAAGATCAACATCAAAGCCGTTCCAATTGGTCATATATTCAACGCGGTAATGGTTGTAAGCATCTTTAGCGTTCCACGACCATTTATCTTTATTCGCTGATATTGAACGATCAAAACTTACCTTAATATTATGACCCGGTTTAACTTCAAACGTATGAGCAACCATAGCAATATAATGATTAACATCAAGACCAAAATAATCCCAGCTATACCAAAAGTTTACTTCACTATTACCCATCGATGAACTGTAGCCAAATTTTGCATAAGCTTCAGGATAGTTGTATGTATCTGACACGTTATCGCCGTGGTACGTATAGTAAGCAATACCTGCATCTAGTCCTATTTTTTCGTTAAGTTGAAAATATTGACCAACATAGGCATCCCACTCAATGTTAGTGTCTTCATAGCGACCAAAGTCAACGTTTGACGCCCAAGTTCCAGCATAAAAGCCGCTATCATCTGCATAATCCAAACTCGCTTGTAATGCTGGATCGTTGCCTGTTTGGCTAACACCGTTAAAGGTATAATCAGAGGCTATGTTAACCGTTGCAGACACATCAGCTAGTGCGGTAGAAGATAATGTTAATAGGCAACTTGCGGCTATAGCTATAATACTTTTATTCATTTAGTTTCTCTTTTTATTTAGTATTCAAATACAAAATGGTCGGTGCTATTCGACTAATTCGATTTTAGTAAAATCAATTTTATTTTCTTTCGGTGAACGCTCAATTTCGCTAACGGCTTTAAACTTGTTAAACAGGATATAACCAAAGCAAGTAAAAAAGAGTCCAATAACGACAGCGCCAACCCATTGGATTTGCAAGAAATCTAATTTAAATAACAGGGTAAGTAAACTAAGAGCAATTAAGTTGCCGAAGAAATATTTCACTCTGCCCAGCCTTGCAACACTCAAGTTCAAATTATCAGTATAGAGACGGATCAATGAATCAAGTGAGTTAATAACGAAGGTTATGCCAACAAATGCCATCGCGATATTATAGAAACCAGCGGTCTCTAGCCCATTTGCACTGTAGTAATACAGTACTGAGAACCATATGGCGATTGGAATAGAAGGAAAAACCAACATCGCTGCCAATACTTGATAAGTACGAAGACCTCCAACAAACCGAGAAGTAAACTGGCCAATCATAATGCTCCAAGCAAACCACCAATAAAGGTAAAATTCATGGTAATCATTAAGAGGCAAAGCAAATTCGTGGATATTACCAAAGTAACCGCCAATCATCGCGATAGTGTTGGCAAACTCACCAATACTTGAGGTTTCTGAAAGAAAAGCCCCACCCCACATTAGACCAATCAATGCCAAAAATAACCAAGTAGTTGCCAAACTTAATATTTTTACGTAACGAATATTAGTACTTGAATAAACCGCTGCAGCTATGACTAAAAATACAATCAAATAGAAGCTACTAACAATAGATTCACCATCGCCAAGTTCAGGCATATACCAAGGTAAATTGGTTAATAATAAATAGGCGGTAAAAGCACAGGTACCAATAATAACTACGTTATTTACCAGTTTAACCAGTGGAATTTCAAAAAAACGTACACGAGGTTCAATCACACAAAAATAGAAACAAGTTAGAAAGTAAAATCCCCAGATAAGAAATGCCCAGTAGCCAAACTCTATGGCCAACGGGTTAGTAAATCCATATTCGGGGTTGGTTGCTAAATCAGCATATCCGGCAAATTCGGTTAACGGAAACATGATCAAGCCAACATCTAGCCCAGAGGTAAACAATATAGCAATAAAGGTAAATGTTTTAACCGGTGTTACACCGACACAGCGAATATTGCCCCACCGATATAATACAAAGGCGATGGCGGTGAAGGTAAATATCAGCCCAGCTGATAACCATGTAGTCATAGTTGTCTCCTGAGTAAGGTATTAATTAATATAAACAAGTAGTACTCCTCTTTGAGGTTTATAAAAGTACACGGCAAATTTAAGCTGAAGATTTCAATTGTCGCCATCATGAAAATATCTTGATGGCGAAAATTAAGATCTAACCGCGTACTGACGATTAACGTTAGTTAATTTTTAGATTTGGCTTTAGTGCGCAATTGCTATTAATTTTGCACTAAGCTGACAGGGGCGTTTGATGGCGATAAAACTTCTCGGCCACGAATAATGTCGGCGGCACGTTCAGCGACCATTATGGTTGGTGCATTTAAATTACCGTTAGGAATAGTTGGAAATATTGACGAATCAACAACCCTTAACCCTTCAATACCATGTACTCGGGTTTGGGGATCTACAACCGACAATTCATCTGTGCCCATTTTGCATGAACATGACGGATGGTAAGCACTTTCAACAAATTGACGAACAAAAGTGTCAATTTCGTCATCACTTTGGATACCAATGCCTGGCTGTATTTCTTCACCTCGATATTTATCTAATGCGCTTTGATTGATAATGTCTCGGGTTAGGCGAACACAGGCACGAAAACCTTCGCGGTCTTCTTCGTGCTCAAGGTAATTAAAGCGTATTTGCGGGTGTGCTTTAGGATCACTTGACAAAGCCTTAATAAAACCTCTACTTTTTGGTTTATTATGACCAACATGCACCTGAAAACCATGACCTGCAAAGGCCTCTTTGCCGTCATAACGCATCGCTGCAGGTAAAAAGTGATATTGAATATCTGGCCATTCTGCGGTTGGTTTAGAGCGAATAAATCCACAAGATTCAAAGTGATTAGTCGAGCCTAATCCTTTCTTTGTTAGGATCCAACGAACACCAATCTGCAATTTACTCCACCAATCTAACTTGCCATTTAAGGTGATCGGCTGCTTACATTTAAATTGGAAGTAGAACTCAAGATGATCTTGCAAGTTTTCGCCAACGCCAGGTAAATCATGTATCAATTCAATACCGGCATCCTCAAGGACAGCTTTAGGACCAATACCTGATAGTTGCAGTATGTGGGGCGAGCCAACAGGACCTGCTGATAAAACAACATCTTTATTAGCAGCAACGTCAACTGTTTTTCCGTTGCGTTCGTAACGTACGCCAACTGCTTTTTTGCCATTAAGTAATACTTTATGTACTAAAGCATGAGTTATCACGGTTAAATTTGCACGTGCCATTGCTGGTCGTAAATAGGCGTTAGCGGTTGAACTGCGCACCCCTTTTTTTACCGTCATGTGCATTGGTCCAAAGCCTTCTTGCTGAGTACCATTATAGTCACTGGTTGCACTATATCCGGCCTCAACACCTGCATCAACAAAGGCCTTATATAATGGGTTTTTCATCTGGTTGCCATTATTAACGCCCAGTGGTCCATTTTTTCCACGATATTCATCACCGGCAAATGCCCATGTTTCTGCTTTTTTGAAATACGGTAAACAATGAGCGTAATCCCAGTTTTGGGCGCCGTTTTCCTGCCATTCATCAAAATCACGCGCGTGTCCACGAACATACACCATGCCGTTGATTGAAGATGAGCCGCCTAATACTTTACCACGAGGGCAATGCATACGTCGGCCATCAAGATTAGGCTCTGGCTCTGTTTCAAACTGCCATGCATATTTCTTGGTATTCATCGGAATAGATAAGGCGGTAGGCATTTGAATAAAAATGCTTTTGTCACTGCCGCCAGTCTCAAGTAACAAGACTTTACTGTTGCTGTCTTCACTTAGACGGTTCGCTAATACACAACCAGCAGAGCCGGCACCGACTATAATGTAATCATAATTATCACTGTTCATTTAACACTCAACTTTATTACTTTGGTTGCCAACATTTAATTTTGGCAACTATTCAAGGCTTAAGGACGCTAACTAAGCTTTAACTTTATTAAAACGGGCTGTCTAATGGCTGTAACCCAACATACACCGCTTTTATTTGCGTGTAATAATCGAGTGTTACCAGACCATTTTCACGGCCAACGCCAGATTGCTTATAACCGCCAACAGGCATTTGAGCCGGAGAAGCACCAAAACTATTTATCCAACAAATTCCTGCTTCCATTTGATGGGTCACTCGGTGAGCACGAGTAATATCTTGTGTAAACACACCTGCGGCTAAACCAAAGTCAGTCGAGTTTGCGCGTTTTATTACCTCGTCTTCGTCATCAAATGTTAATACAGACATCACTGGCCCAAAAATTTCTTCGCGGCAAATAGTCATTTGATCAGTACAGTCGGTAAAAATAGTAGGAGCGACAAAATAACCACCCGGTGCATTGTCTGGCTGAAGGGTTTTCCCGCCATGTAATAAGGTTGCCCCTTCACTAACGCCAAGCTTGATGTATTTCATCACTAGATTTAAATGCTTTAAAGAAATCAGTGCACCAAAGTTAGTCTCTTCTACCATAGGGTCACCGGCAATTATATTTTGGCTAGTGCGCTGAAGTAACTTTTCAATAAAAACGGGATAAATAGATTTTTGAACGAATACGCGTGTACCATTGGTACAAACTTCGCCTTGAGTATAAAAATTACCTAACATCGCTGCAGAAACCGCATTATCGACATCAGCATCATCAAAAATAATTAATGGCGACTTACCACCAAGCTCCATGGTGACATCTTTAAGTGTAGTAGCGGCTGCTGCCATCACTTTTTTACCGGTACCGACTTCTCCGGTAAAAGACACTTTGGCAATTTCTGTATGATGAGACAACCACGCACCTACCTCACCGGCCCCTTGAACAACATTAAATACGCCATTAGGAATACCTGCTTCTGTAAATATCTCTGCAAGTTTTAAAGCGCCTAAAGGTGTTTCTTCTGAAGGTTTAAAAATCATTGAATTACCACAGGCAAGCGCTGGTGCTGCTTTCCAACAAGCTATCTGTAGTGGGTAATTCCAAGCACCGATACCTGCGCAAATGCCTAATGGCTCGCGACGCGTGTAATAAAAATCGCCATCTACCGACTGTTGATTACCTTCAACACCTGGCGCTAACCCAGCAAAGAATTCAATCGAGTCTGCACCTGATGCTACATCGACTACTGAGGCTTCTTGCCATGGCTTACCTGTATCAAGTACTTCTACTTTAGCCAACTCATCGTTACGTTCACGTAATAAGGCAACCGCTTTAAGTAAAATACGACTTCGCTCAATTGCGCTCATTGCAGACCAAGTAGCAAATCCACGTTGCGCGCTTGCAATTGCCTGCTGTTTAATTTTTTCGTCAGCAACTTCAACTTTGTAGATAACTTTCCCTGTTGCTGGGTTAATTACTTCAAATGTTTCGCCGCTATCATTTGCCATGTAGGCACCATCGATAAAGTTTTTATAACATACTAATGACAAGATATTTCTCCATACTGCTTAAGCAGATCGACTATAAATTTTTTACAAAATTGCTCGGCTTGCCTGAACTCTTCTTCAGGACTTGGGCTTAATGCACTACGTAACCAAAAACCATCTATCATAGCTGCTGCCTGCTTAGTGGCGATGAGTGCTAAATCGTCATTTAATAATTGACGAAAAGAAAAAAGTAGATTGCTGTGCAAGCGCTTGCTGTTTATATTTTGTAGCCTTGCCAATCCTGGTTCATGCATTGATTGCGCCCAGAAACTAAGCCAAGTTTTTGTTGCGGGTTTAGAACGTTGCAATTGAGTGAAATTAGCCTCAATAATCATCATAAGTCGATCGGCTGGCTCAAGATGTTGACCTCTAACACGTTCGAGTAGCGCTAACTTCAATTGTTCAAGCAAGTGTTTAACGGTTGCTTCTACTAATTGCTGCTTGCCACCAAAGTAATGACTAATAATACCTGACGATAAGCCAGCGATCCGACTGATCGTTATTATTGTGGTGTTTTGTAAACCAAATTGTGCGACGGAATCTAAGGTAGCATCAATTAACTGTTGTTTACGTAAGGGCTTCATTCCAATTTTAGGCACTGACTTCTCGAATATTATTTTTAATTGAACGTTCAATTAATTATAATTCTAACGGTTCTGAATGAAATTATCAAGTTACTGTTATCGTTCTAGAGTGAAGGTAAGTCTATAAAATCATTTTAAATCAATATAATAAGCTACATATATGGGTATAAATATACTTTAAAACTTATAATAATAGTTAGTATACGAACTATATTTTAGGTTATAAATTGATGAGCGAGTGTAAATAAACCGCTATTTTTTAATCACGGCTAATAAATAGCGATAGATTAATTGGCTGTTTTTAATGAAATTTTAAAAATTTAACGTCAGAGTACTTGAATTTTCGCTGGGTCTTACATCAATCCACTGTTAACAAATATCTTCAGTGATCGTACTTTAAGGTGAATTGCTCGTTTAAGGGAGGGAATATGCCGCAATATGACTGTAATGTAGAACGCTCAATACGAAGCATTTGTTATTAGTATCATTCATTGCGGCTGTAGAAATTATTGATCTAGTTTGGTGTGTTACTTACCCTCTAGAAAGGCTAAACATTGGGCATTGTTACCTCGAAAGATCACCCTTTCGGCCTTGAGACCTAACTGATATTGATACATAGGATCATAGTATTCTTCAAGTAATGGCTTTAACCAATCTAAATGATAGTGCGTTAGACCCTTTTGCTGTTCAGTGAATGCCTTAGTTTGAAGTATCTGTAGTTGTGCATATCTTTCTGTACCTAAACGTTTACGTACTTTAAATAAGCCGTGTGCTAAATATTCACTAAAGGCGATAAAACCTTGCTCTACGCCATACGCTGTTTGATATTGCGCAGTCATCTTTATAATATATTCTTGGAATATATGTTCAAGACGGTAGTCCAAAATTTCTTCAATGACCACAATTGGCGCTAATGTCATTGCTTGTCGCAAACTTTCAGGTAAATGTACGCTACCAATTAATCGCCCTTCATCCTCTAAGATCAACGGTTTATCTAAACTATAATTACCGGTAATGTATAATTCAGCCAATTTATTTTCAAAGTCTATCTGGCTGGGTTGTGCGGTAACAAAACCACCAAAACTTGAGCCGCGATGACCTGCAACCCCCTCTAAATCAAGACTATTGCTACAATGAGCAAGAAAAGGCGTTTTACCACTGCCGGTATTACCAGCTAAGATAGTTAATGGATGTAGAGCAAGTTGCTCTAGCTCGTTGAGTAAAAATTGACGAAGTGCTTTGTAACCCCCGATAAGCAAAGGATAATTAATACCTGATTCTTTTAGCCAACGCTGTACCGTTTGAGAGCGTAAACCGCCACGAAAACAATATAAATAGCCTTGCGGGTTTTGCTGAACAAAACTTTGCCATTGTGCCAAGCGATTATCTTTACTTTGTCCACAAACAAGTTCATTGCCAAGGTTAATGGCGGCCGCTTGTCCCTTTTTTTTGTAGCAGAGCCCTACCTCCGCTCGTTCATCATTATTCATTAGCGGAAAGTTAACAGATTGGTTAAAAGCGCCTTTTTCAAATTCAATAGGAGCGCGAACATCCATCAAAGGAATTTTATTGCGAATAATAGTGCGAAAATCGCTGCTGTCTAGTCGCTCTGTGGCAGCGGTGTTTATAATCATTACAATAAACTCACTGTAGGCGAAGTTGCAGCCACTAGTTCACCAATAGGTTGAAGATTCAGACCATTTTCTCGGCATAAAGCTTCAAAGGCTAGCTTACCTGATGGCTGAACAGCAACCAGTAAACCACCGCTAGTTTGCGGATCACATAAAAGTGTTTTTTGTTTAGGGGTTAACGGGCCAACATGTTCCCCATAACTGGTAAAGTTACGTTCACAGCCACCCGGTATACAACCTTGGTCAATGTAATCATTAACAAAGTCAATACAAGGTATTTGCTTAAAATCGACAATAGCAGCAACATTGCTACCCTGACACATTTCTAAAAGATGTCCTAAAAGTGCGAAACCGGTGACATCTGTCATTGCCGTAACAGTTTCTAGAGCTGCAAATTTTTGACCGATTATGTTTAAAGCTTTCATTTCTTGTGGCGCTAGGTGTGCATGTTCAGCTAATAATTTACCTTGCTTTTCAGCGGTAGTCATAATGCCAATACCTAACGGTTTAGTGAGATACAATAGATCGCCAACACCTGCGGTATTATTACGTTTTATTTGCTCATTATTGATTAAACCGGTAACGGCTAATCCAAAAATAGGCTCAGGTGCATCAATAGAATGTCCACCCGCTAAAGGGATCCCAGCTTCAGCACAAATAGCTCTAGCGCCATCAAGTACTTGTTGGGCAATTTCAGGCGCTAAAATATTGACTGGCCAACCTAAAATAGCAATTGCCATTATCGGCTTACCACCCATAGCATAAATATCACTGATGGCATTACACGCTGCGATTTTACCAAAATCAGTGGGATCATCAACTATCGGCATAAAGAAATCGGTAGTTGAAATAACGCCTTGGCCATTGCCTATATCAAAAACGGCTGCATCATCTTTAGTGCTATTACCCACCAATAGTTCTTTGTGTTCAGGCAATACCAGTGAAGATTTAAGCATTACATCAAGTACCGATGGGGAGATCTTGCAGCCACAACCGGCGCCGTGTGAGTATTGGGTCAAGCGAATTGGTGTCATAAGGATTCAATAAAGTAAAAGCAATAGGCTAATTTACAGTAATATTGGCACCGTTACACCTTTGTATTACGATATAGCTGTTGATGTGAGGATAAATATTGAAATTACGGTTAATATTTGACTGGTTGGGGCATGTTATAACAACAAAATAGGCATTATTGCCTATTTTGTTTAATAGGTTACTTATTAATTAAGCTGTCCGCACTTTACTTAATCCATTCAATTAAGATTAAGAAATAAGGCAAGCCTGCAACACTTTATTATTTACGCGCAACTATATGAACAGCACTAGTGGAACGCTCTAAAAATGCGCCTTCACAGTAAGCAAAGTAATATAACCATAGACGTTTAAATGTCTCATCATAACCAAATTGAGTAAGATCAGACCAAGAAACTAAAAACTTTTCACGCCAATGTGCTAGTGTTTGCGCATAATCTAGACCAATATCATCAAGCTGTTCAACAACAAGACTACTATGTTTGGTAATATTATCTGAGAGTACATTTACCGAAGGTAAAAAACCACCTGGAAAAATATAACGCTGAATAAAGTCTACGTTACTTCTATAGTAATCAAAACGTTGGTCGGCGATAGTGATAGACTGTATGAGTAATTTACCGCCATTTTTCAATAAATCATTACATTGTTTAAAGAAGCTAGGTAAAAATTCATAGCCAACGGCTTCAATCATCTCAATTGAAACGACTTTATCAAATGACCCTGTTAAATCGCGATAGTCTTGTTTGAGTAAAGTGATCTTATCTTGTAATCCTAACTTTTCAATACGCGACTGGGCATAACTAAATTGTGCGTCAGAAATAGTTGTTGTCGTTACTTTACAGCCATAATTTTGTGCTGCATATATAGCTAAACCGCCCCAACCTGTTCCAATTTCTAGTAAATGATCACTCTCACATAAAGATAAACGCTGACAAATCGTTTCAAGTTTATGGAGTTGAGCTTCGTCTAATGTGGCATTTTTGCTCGGATAAATTGCAGACGAATACATCATTTCTGGGTCAAGAAAACGCGTATATAATTCGTTACCAAGGTCATAATGAGCAAGAATATTTTTCTTTGAACCTAATTGAGTATTTCTATTCTGCCAATGAGTTATACTGTTCTTAAACTTGTTTAACCATGACTTTTTTGACTCAAGGCTATCAGTTTCTTGTTGTGCTTTAGCAAAAATTCTAATGACATTAGTAAGATTAGGACTGCTCCATTTTCCTTCGATAAAGGCTTCGGATACACCGATACTGCCACCTTTAACAAAATCACGGTAAACACTTATATCATGTATATTGATCTTTCCTTTGAGCGGCGAGCTTCCTGGTGCTTCAGGGAAAATGTTATGCTCTGTTCCTTCCACAACTTCTAATTGGCCATATGATAACTTCGAAAAGACAGAATGAACCATGTCACGACAACGCTTATCTATCCAATTCGCTGTCTGCAAAGTTCTAACACCTTCAATTTGTTCCATTTGGTACTCCTTCATCTTATTTTACAATCTATATATTAATTTGATTTTTGATAGCCAATAAAGGGTATCCGCTTAACGAACAACCTTACTGCTTGCCAGTAGATGCCCCAAACAACTTTTACTGTCATTAAAGGAAGTTGACACCAGATTGCCAACAAACTTTTCTTAGTAAATGGCTTCTTTTTCATAACAAGACTGGCATCGAATAATTTACTTACTTCGCCTGTCTCTTCATTAATTGTTTTGTTTTCAATTTTAACCAGTAGCTTATCGTGTTCAGATGACGGTGGCTTTACATGCCAAAAATATGTCATTGCCATATCCATAAAGGGTGATACCTGAAACTCTTTTTTACTGGTATTAGCTGTTTTTTTATTGAGTAAATTAACTAGATAAAAATGTCTTTCATTCCAAGGGGTATTGCTAACCTCTGCTAACATTTGAGTACATTCATTTTTTTCGTTATAACAAAAATAAAAATTAGCTGGGCTAAAATATATACCAAAACATCTAACTTGTACCAGCATGACAATTTTAGCTATCTCATTGTGCCCATCTAATAGAACAACTTTCTGTTTTATACGGTCCTTAAGAGAGGATAGTTCACCCTTTACATAATCTTTTTCAACAAAGCGTAAAGGATGAAACCACGAAAAACCAAAAATCCCCATACTGTTACTATTATTTTCTACATCATCAACGTCTATCGCGAGCATATACAAAGAGTAATCAAAACTATGCGCCTTAGGACTAAAGCGACGGTGAATTATATTACCTTGATAAATATTGCTTTTGTTGAATAATTCAGACATTTTTAGCCTTTAACAGTAGGTGCTATATAACATTCAAATTTATTAGCCACTTCTACAGCACTTCTAACACCATCTTCATGAAAGCCATTATGCCAGTAAGCTCCGGCAAAGTGCGTATGATCGACACCACAAATGAGTGATCTGCTTTTTTGAGCGGTGATTGAATCAGCAGAAAAAATAGGATGGTGATAGGTAAATTCTCTTAATATTTTTTTCGGATCAATATCTTCTTTCTGGTTTAATGTCACACAAAAGGTATGCTGACTTTCTATGCCTTGCAAAATATTCATATTGTAAGTAACACTTGCTGCCTTAGAGCGATCTTGACTGAGCTGGTAATTCCAACTTGCCCACGCTTTCTCGCGATCAGGTAAAAGTGTTTTATCGGTATGTAAAATCACAGAATTGGCACTGTAAGGCATAGCAGATAGGATGCTATTTTCATTATCAGTTGCATCATTTAACAAGGCAAGGGCTTCATCTGAATGACAGGCAATAACAACTTCATCAAAGGTCTCACTAGCGCGCTCGTTAAAGTGCAAGTGAACTTTGTCGTTGCTACGCGTAATCCCTGAAATATCAGCATTAAGTATTATATTATCTTTAAATGGCGCACATAATGGCGTTAAGTAACTTCTAGAGCCTTTTGGTATAACGTACCATTGAGGCCTGTCAGCGATATTAAGTAAACCATGGTTATGGAAAAATTGTACAAAAAACTTAAATTCAACATCTTCCATTTGCGCTAATGAACTTGACCAAATAGCAGCAGCCATGGGTAAAATATAATGCTCAGCAAAAAATGCGCTGAAATTATTATCAGTTAAAAATTTACCTAATGTTAACCCTTCCTGATAATCATTGTGCTGATAAATACTTTTACAAAGTTTATTGAAGCGTAATATTTCTTTAACAAGAAACCAGAACTTTGGATTAAATATATTTCTTCTTTGCGCAAATAAAGTATCTAAGTTATGGCCATTGTATTCCAGTCCTGTTTGACAGTTGTGAACAGAAAAACTCATCTCAGTAGCTTGTTTACCAATACCAATCTCTGACAATAAAGCCAAGTAATTAGGGTAAGTTTTATTGTTAAAAACAATAAAACCTGTATCTATGGCAAAAGTTTCATCGGCGATTTCAACGTCTACTGTGGCGGTATGACCACCGATTTTGTCATTTTTTTCAAAGACAGTTACTTGGTGCTTTTTTGAGAGTAAATAAGCCGCGGTTAAACCAGAGATACCAGAGCCAATAATAGCAATGTGCTTCATGCTTTTTATTTCCTTAAAATAATTGATTGCCAAAGAGATGCAGGTAAAAAAGAGAATAACTTTAAGGTCAACGTAAGCCTTTTTGGAAAGTGCAAATAATTAGCTCGGCGGTTAACACCTTTAAAAATTCGTGTAGCGGCTTCTTCACTAGATAATAGAAACGGCATATCGAAGGTGTTTTTTTCTGTTAAAGGCGTCTTGATAAACCCAGGATGTACCAATGTTACACCAATATTTTCAGCCACCAGATCAAGTCGTAAACTATTCGCTAAATAATCCATACCTGCTTTTGAGGCACCATATGCTTCACTTCTTGGAAAAGGGACGATTGTTGCACTAGAACTAACAAATACCACCTGCCCACCTTTGTTAGTGAGCGGCAAGAAAAATTCTAAAAGAGCACCTAATGATGATAAATTTGTTGCAATAATATCACTAAATAGTTTGCCGTCGAAATGCTTAGCATCGTCGATGTAACGGCAGTCGCCTGCATTTAATATCATGATATCGATTTCTTTGATATCAACAGCAGCAGACTCTATCTGGGCAGGTTTGGTCATATCGAATACCAATGTTTTAAAAGCCTTACTGCACAGCTTATCTAATTTACTTTTATCACGTCCACAAGCAATAACATTGTCACCCTGCGCTAAATATTTTTCATATAAAGCGTGGCCAATACCTGAAGTGGCGCCTGTGATTAAAACAGTACGAATTGCCATTACTTTGCCGCCTTTTGCTTAATTAATTTTATTAGCTTACCTAAAACAGGTAATTGTTCATAAAGCATTGAGCCAAGATCTAAGTAATCTCGGTGGTAAATGACTTTATCTTCATAACCTTTAATATGGGAGTGGCCTATTACAGTGATAAGTTTACCTTTATTCAACTTGGGGTGTTGATATGACATCGTCCAATAAATAGCAGCTTGATCTTTTTCAGCAATAATATTAGTAATAACAAAATCACAAGTCGATAGATTTTGATATAAATTTTGAAAATATTCAAATAAATTATCAAAGCCTTTAAGCTCATGGATGGGGTCAATAAAAATAACATCACGATGATAAATCTTTGACAGAAGATCTAGATTGTCGGTAGAAAGAGTTTGATAAACGTTAACAAAATTATTTAACCAAAACGGCGAAGTGGTAGATGTATCCTGTGGGGCATTATTTTGCATTGCTGTTACCGTAATGGCATTAGCTAATCATAGAAAGTTTGATTAGCTAAAATTATAAGTAAGCCAGTTATACCTTATAGAAAGCGAGAGCTTTTAACCTAGCTTCTTTATGGTCAACAACTGGTGGCCAGTAAATATTTTTTTTGTTTTTTTCTATAAACAAATGCGGAAAGTGAATATTTTTATCTGGAACACTTCCCAACTCTGGTAAATACTTACGGATGAAAATGCCTTTTGGATCAAAACGTTCACTTTGTCTTATCGGGTTGAAAATTCTA
This sequence comes from Colwellia sp. BRX8-4, assembly GCF_014077345.1. Taxonomy (NCBI): domain Bacteria; kingdom Pseudomonadati; phylum Pseudomonadota; class Gammaproteobacteria; order Alteromonadales; family Colwelliaceae; genus Colwellia; species Colwellia sp. BRX8-4. The sequence goes on along the minus strand of NZ_JACGVS010000019.1, from coordinate 59,956 downwards.
AAGTATGGCTGTGCATCACAACCGGTACTTGCTGCCCATTGCCAGCCACCATTATTAGAGGCTAAATCACCATCGATTAGCTGACTCATAAAATACTTTTCACCAAGACGCCAGTCGATTAATAGATGCTTAGTCAAGAAACTTGCGACAACCATACGAAGTCGATTATGCATCCAACCCGTTTGATTGAGTTGTCTCATGGCGGCATCTACTAGCGGATATCCTGTTTTACCCTGACACCAAGCATCAAACAAACCTTTATCATAATGCCAATGAACGCCTTGGTACTTCTCATTAAAGCACTGGTGTTTAGAAAGCCTTTGTTCATGAAACATTAAATTTCTATAAAATTCACGCCATATGATTTCATTTAACCATGAAAATTCTTGACTATCTGAAGCGATTAATATGTCTGGGTAGGCGTTAATTAAAGTTCTTAATATATACCTGGGACTAATGACACCAGCAGCTAAATAAGGTGACAACCCCGAGGTGCCCTTAATGGAAGGGATATCTCTTTGATCGTGATAATCAGATATTTTTTCATTAAAGAAAGTAGGAAGTACATGTTTTTCAATGTCACCAACAAGTGGCCAACCAGAAGATATACTTGCATCAGAAAGAGTATCTGCTGATGGTACTTTAGCGGTACTAGTTTCTATTTTACCTAAATAATCAAAGCTATGTTGCTTAACATAAGTCAACCAGGCACGTTTAAAAGGAGTAAAAACCTTATACATCTGGTTAGATAAATTAAGAACTTTTCCCTTAGGCACAATAACATCAGCTTCAAATAAACTGAGCTTTATACCCAGTGCAACAATAGCTTTATCACGTTTTTGTTCATTAAATTCGACTTCACTGTTGGCAACAATCTCATTGATATTTTCTTTTTCACAACGCGCTTGTAAGTATGAAACCTGATCTTCAAAAGTAGCGGCGTCAACTAATTCTAATTCAATACCAGCTGACAGAAGCTCTTCACGAAGTGCTATGGCATGGCGTTTTATAAAATCAATCTTTATAGCAGACCAATCATGCTGCTGCCATTGTTGTTCAGAGATGAAAAAAATGGCTTTAAGGGGAGCATTATCTTGATTGTTTTTTAAAAAATACTGTAATGCGGGATTATCATGACTTCTAAGATCATTGCGAAACCAAAGTAACAAATTTTATTCCTTTATCATTGACTGAAAGTAATTTTGCCCGTTTAACAAATTTTATAATCATTGCTAATGGTAAACAGCCAATGACTGATGCTTTATTTTATAAATAGTACAACATTTTATAAAATAAACATCTGGCCTTTGACTGATACTCTATTTTGTAAAGCCGATGACTTAATTAATTTGAGAAGCATTAATATGAATATCTTAACCTTAGTGCATCAGGATAAGGTGCTAAATAAGATTGATTTGTTAAATAATCTTTAGGGTACTGTAATAGGTAATGCTTGATTAACGTTAAAGGAACAACTAATGGCACAAGTCCTTCACGATAAGCATCTATCTGATCACAAAGCTCTTGTCGTTCATTAGCTTTGAGATGCTGTGAAAAATATCCTTGAATATGGGCAAGAGTATTTGCGTGTTTTTTACGAGTCGCTTTTATTTTTAGTGCAGTCATTAGCCCTAAAATATATTCGTCAGCCATATCAGCAAGCGGCATATCCGCTCTCGCTAACAATCGACCTAAATCTTTGTAAGCAATTAAATCATGACTCATTACTGTGTACTTATATTTGCTGTGAAATGTTGTTAATTTGTGTTTAGTAAGCCCTGTAGCAATGAGATTTTGCCAATGCTTGTAAGCAAATACACGAGCGACAAAGTTTTCACGAAGCACCATATCATTTAAGCGGCCATTTTCTTCACAAGGCAGTAGTGGGTTAGCTTCCATAATAACTTTAGCAAACGCACCTATGCCGTCAGATGGTAACGCGTGACCGCCTGGATTGTAAACTTTAACCCTTTCCATACCACAACTTGGACTTTTAGCACAAAAAATATACCCACTTAAATCTTTAGTAGCTTTGGCGACTTTTTCACCGTAAAGCTGAAGTGCTTGTGTAACATCACCACTGCCATCAGGACGAGATACATGAATGACATCGTCCTTTTTTATTAAACGAATTGTCGGCCTTGGAATAGGTAGACCTATTGCGACTTCAGGACAAAAAGATTTATACGTTACGTGATTACTAAATTCTTTTATACAAAAAGTCGAAGGTTTGTTACTGGCATCAAAGCGAACTTTCTCGCCAAGCAAACAAGCACTAATGCCAATAAGTAAATCTTCTTTGTCGACTGAGTGAATCATATTTTTCCCTAAAAATGTTAGAACATCTGCTTACCTAATAGATAAAGGAACCTATTGGATTCAGCAATTTATTAATGCCCTGTGTAAAATGCATTGCGTCATTAGCTACAGTATAACAAAGGCAGCCACTGCTTGAAATTGGATTATGAAGATGTTCACCATCAAGCATAATAAAATCACCCTTTACATATTCACCCTTTTCATCATGAAAAGAACCTTCTAATAATAACGTTAACTCAAAACCTTTGTGGGTATGTTGTGGAACAGAGCCGCTTGGCTCCATGTGCAACAAATTAGTATGAATTTCATTTTCATCAAGCTGTACACGTTTTCTTGCTAATTTACCTATATGTGCTGTTTTTCCCAACATCATATTATTCAATACGCTAGGTAATTGATAAGACTTATCTTTAAAACTGATAATTTTATTTTCAACCGGTTGCATAACATCAATCGCATCAGAATCTGTGATGCTATTAATCATGTCATCAAAATTTATCGCTAGAATACCTTCAGCAACTAAATCGCCACCACTGTGAGTGATATTTGTAGCTGACTCATCAAAATTCAATTCTGCTACTTGGTCAGTCAACAGTGATATTTTCTGTTGGCAAGTTGGACACATACTAGCGTGAATGGAAATACCTGCAGACAAAGAAGCGGGTAAATCACCATTAACAAACGACTGTATTAACTCAAATTTCGGGTGATGTTTAATCATGATTTTTTCCTAACTGCACTTTGAGTTTCGCTAAAGCTAAACGCAAACGAGATTTTATAGTACCTAGAGGTAGATTTAGATGGTTCGCTAGTTGTTCTTGAGACATTTCCATAAAATAGAAACCTTTAACAACTTGCTGTTGTGCTTCTGGTAATTTTTCAATTACTGATAAAAGCTCTTTATTTTCAAGATGATCATCAAATGATTCTTCTTCACTCACTTGGCTTTCTGCTAATGGCCAAATGTCATCACTGAGGTTGTCTTCTTTGTTGCCCTTAATCTTACGTAACATGTCAAAAGTGACATTTCGCATGACTGTATAAACCCAAGTCGTAGCAGCTCCTTTGTCTTTATCAAATAAATGGGCTTTGCGCCAAACATTACTCATGGTCTCTTGAACCACTTCGCTAGCTTGAGCTTCATTAGGGAATTTACCCCGGGCAATTCGTTGAATTTTAGGTGCAAAAAATTGAAACAAATCGGTGAATGCTTTTTTATCTCTTGTGCATGCTACGTCGTTAAGCCACTGACAAAGCTGAGGATGATTAATTTTTTCTGTCATGTTACTAGATTTAACACTTGTCACTGTGCTTAGCAAGTTAGTTTGCATCACTTCTATCACCGCTTTTCGCTTTTATTATATTTAGATGCTTATACGGATACAAATGAATAAAGATCACTAATTAATATATTTATTTATCTATAACAGATTGAACCAATTCTTTTGCGGCTTGAAAATCATGATCAATAACAAATGTAGCTTTTATGTCTAAATCTATTGGTAGCAACTCTAGCCATCTTGCAATAACCCAGCTTGGACGAGTGATTTCTTTTTGCTGATATAAATCATCTAAGTCCGGATTGTTCGTGAATACGTTTGCTAAAGACTCTGACAACTCAGAGAGTGAAGTATCGACTGAAGATTGTGACCAATGTTGAATTTGCTTTACATCACCAAAATACAATTTATCGCTATCCAAGGTTAACGTATTAATTTCTACTAATGATTTACATTTAACATCAATTTCTAATATTCCGTCATCTCCTTGATCAAAATTAATAATTTCGACCCAGCTTCCCCACAATGAATTTGAAATATCATTGTTGCTATTCTTCGACCATATAATGAAGCCACCATTTTTAGAAGCAATACCCACCATTTTTAAATAGCGCGGTTCAAATATTCTTAATTTGGTAACTCCCTCAGGCAGAAGGAATATAGGCAAAGGAAAAACAGGTAGATTGATTGTAGTTATTTTCATATATTTATTACTTCTATTATCTTATTAATATATACGTGCATGGACAAAAAATGATCACAATTATATAAAAATTCATCTAAGCCGCTGCTAAAACATCTATATAAGTAACCTATGAATCAAAGGTAAACTACATTTAGTCAGGCCACTATGCTTGAATCAAAGCCGATAGATATTAATTGTTCATTACTATCGTTATTGTTTGTTATACGTTAAAAAACAAGCAATCGATCACATAAAGATAAGTAACAGGCAAAAAAAAGCCCCATAGGCTGGGGCGTAAAAATATGCATATAAATAGGTTATGCATTAAAGGGTTAAACTATGTCTTAGTCAGAGTTACTATGTCATGTCGATAAAGATTAACTGTTATCGTCATGTTTGGTTATACGTTAATGGCCAGATAATCGATCACTTAAAAGTAAATAATAAGCAAAAAAAAGCCCCATAGGCTGGGGCATAAAAATATGCATATAAATAGGTTATGCATTAAAGGGTAAAACTATGTCTTAGTCAGAGTCACTATGTCGTGTCGATAAAGATTCACTGTTATCGTCATGTTTAGTTATACGTTAATGGCCAGCACATAGCCGATCACTTAAAAGTAAATAATAAGCAAAAAAAAGCCCCATAGGCTGGGGCGTAAAAATATGCATATAAATAGGTTATGCATTAAAAGGTAAAACTATGTCTTAGTCAGAGTTACTGTGTCCTGTCGATAAATATTAACTGTTATCGTCATGTTTAGTTATACGTTATTAGCCATATAATCGATCACTTAAAAGTAAATAATAAGCAAAAAAAAGCCCCATAGGCAGGGGCATAATATCAACTAATTAGAAAATGTAATACGAGCTATTAATCAAGAATTACGGTATCGATACCAACAGATATTTTGGTGTTAGATAATATTGCATCTATTCCTGTAGCCTGAAGTCCTGCGACTAATGTACTAAAACTGCCATTACTAATAGCAGCATCAACAATGGTTATTTTTTCTTTTTCTGGCTCTGTTGCTTTATCATCATTACAAGCTTGTAGAAAAAACATACTTATAATGGTTACTGTTAATACTTTAAAATATTTCACTTGGCTTCCCTTATACGTTTATTAAGTTAATTTCATTTCAAATTACGCATAAAAAAGACAAAGTTCACAATATTTTGATAAAATATTAAAACAATTTTGAATGATCTTATAAGATTAATACTACGTATTAATTTAGTTATTCTAATCATTGGATGTACCTATGAATTATCTTATTACCGGTGGAACTGGCCTCATTGGCCAAGCATTGATTAAATCTATAAATACGGACAAAAACACGATTACGGTGTTAACTCGAAATATTAAATCTGCGAGTTCAGTCATAAACAAAAAAGTCCGGTTTATTGATAAACTCTTACTTACCAACATAGAAAGCACTGATATTGTTATTAATTTAGCCGGCGAGCCTATTGCTGATAAGCGTTGGTCACAAGAGCAAAAAAATAGAATTTGTCAAAGCAGATGGGATATTACTGAAGAAATAGCACAGTTAATTTCTATCGCAGAAAAACCACCAAGTTTGCTTATTTCTGGCAGTGCAATTGGTATATATGGTCGACAAAACAGTCAAGCCATTGATGAAACCTTTAAAGATTTTCATCAAGAATTTACTCATGAAGTCTGTGCAAAGTGGGAAGAAAAAGCGTTACTTGCTTGTTCAGTAAATACTAGGGTTGCTCTATTACGTACCGGGATAGTATTAGATAAGAGTTCTGGTGCCTTAGCTAAAATGTTATTACCGTTCAAATTAGGTGTTGGCGGGAAGATCAGTAAGGGCGATCAAGTTATGTCTTGGGTGCACATTGACGATATGGTCTCTGCAATATTACATATAATTGATAATGACAACTTGTCAGGACCAGTAAACATGACATCTCCTAATGCGGTAACCAATGAAGTATTTTCAAAAGCTTTATCAAAATCACTTCATCGTCCTAGCCTTTTCACTACGCCAGCCCCACTACTTAAACTTATCTTTGGTGAAATGGCAGAGTTGTTGCTGTATGGACAAAATGTGGTACCACAAAAACTATTAAATAGCGGTTTCGTTTTTAAACATAATAAAATTGAAGCCGCTTTAACTGACCTACTACAATAACTTAATTAGACTGACAGCTTTGGTTTGTTGTTTCCTTATCAAAAAACAATGTTATTTCAGCAACCTGAACACCAAATTTAGACATAGCAGTTTTGTTAAAGACCTTATTTTCATCTAACTGATACATCCAATCATCCATAGCAACTTCCATTATGTCACCATCAAGGTTTAACGATAATGTATATTGAAACTGAAAAGCAAAACCTTGATGCTTGCCAATAGCCTCACCGACAACATCTTCTGCACCGCCGACATAACTTCCATCAGATAGTTTAGTCAATTGCCAATTACGGTAGCTTATTTCACCGTCATCAAAGTAAAACTTTTCTGCAAGTACACCCTGATCTTCTTGCCAACTTCCTTCAATTTCGACACAAAAACGTCTTTTAACTTCATTGGTATAATCTTGAACTATTCCCCAAGCAATAACCTTACCATCAAAGTAAGATTTTATATCAAATGGCTTAGCTACTGGTTTGTATTCCTCTAACTCTACCGAACAGCTAGAAATAAATAAGCTTGTGGTAATAAAAGCTAGAGTTCTTATATATTTATTCATCTTTGTTAATTCCTAATAATTCAAGCCTAAGCTTAGGTTCACTGGTATTTTTTGATAACCATATATCGAGAAAAAGTTGACTAAATTCTTGCTGTTCAATTTCACCAATAAGATCGTTATTAAAATAAAAAGTACTCTTATTATTACTGACATATAAAGACAAGCTATCGCCCTCTTTAATATCAGGCCATATTTTTTCAAGCATAGGTACATAGCTTTCAAAGTTTTCTCTTGGTACACCTAAATGCTGCCATTGCTCGACTGTACGTTCAATTAAGTCTTTACTTGAAATGTCAGTCAAATAGTTAATCTGGTATAACAATTTTTCATCCGTTAACTCAATAGGATATTTTCCAGAAGTTGTCAGTAATTTACTTTTGTACAGGTCCCAAAAAAGCACAGAAAAAGTTGTTTGACCAACAGGTATATAAACCTGCTCTGTAAGAATATTATTTAATGTGTCTGGCTTGATATCATCAGTTGCTAACACTTGAACGGTAATAAATTGTTGTAACATGGTGATAACGATCAATCGAGCATAAAATTTAAGCATTATTTACCTCTTGGGTAATAATTTTTGATTTCAAATAAAAAAACAAAATAAACAATGTCCCCCATACCAACGCTAAAAGGGTATAAGTTGTAAGCATAGAATAACCAAAATCAACCGCTGATAATTTATAACCAGCAATATAACTTAATGGTGATATTAATCCTCCTATCACTAATTGAAGGACCTTAGAAGAAGCTAAAAATTGTAAGCTATGACAAATGGTGGCGGCAAAACTAGCCCACAACATCATCAGCCAAAAAGGAATATGAGCTTTTTCAATAAAAATGAAAATATTGAGTTGCTGTAATAATGAATCAACACCAATACCAATGACGCTGACCAACAAGATTAACAACAATTCTTTATAATTCTTAGATTGAAAAAACAAGTGGGCAAGTAGAAGCATAAAGGCGAATGGAATAAAATTATTACCCCAATAAACCAAGCCAAACCATGAAACATTAAAACCAATTAAATTAATCAACATATATTTATCAAATCAACCTTTTTTTCTATATACGTATCAATAAGAGAATAAGATCTATCCACTTAGGTTTAGCACAACTTATATGGAATATTTGTTCTTGTATAAGCTAGCGGTACTAACATTGCTAAAATTAAACGGAAATACATTTTTGCTTTGATAGTATAAGTTTTATATCGCATAAGTAACATTGTAAAACCTATGATGATTACACTAGAGGTTATTAGCGTTGCAATGTTCTGTGCTAACAGTTTAGAGAGCGGCACCTACAAAAGCCAATAGGGTAAAAATGCCCGTTAGCAAAGTAAAAGTATCGCTATATACTTTATACCCAAAGATCATTCTGAGCGGTAAGCTCTCCTGGTGAATCTCCGGTATTAACGACACCACAAGGTTCTATAAGCATTATTTTACATTCATCTTTTGCATGAGGTTTATGTTCAACGCCTTTTGGCACAACATACATTTCACCCGCAAGAAGGTCCACTTTGCCATCCCTAAACTCAATACTCATAGCACCTTCTATAACAAGAAAAACTTCGTCGGTGTCTGGATGCGAGTGCCAAGTAAATTCATTTTGAATTTTAGCCAATTTAAATTGATAGTCATTCATTTGGGCAACCACTCTTGGTGACCATTGATCAGAAAAACGAGTGAACTTATTCAATAAATTTATCGGTGTTTTTAACATGAGATTCCTTAAAGGGAGAGTGATTTTTAATGTCCACTGAGCGATAGCGTAAAGCGCCCTTAATTGTCTAAAACGCTACACTGTAACTGTACCCGTTAAGTACTGCACCGCTTTACCTGAGATATAAACTTTATCTCCTTCTATGCGGCACATCAGTTTTCCTCCTCGCTTAGAAGCTTGGCAAGCGATGAGGTCGATTTTGTTTAACTTTTTAGACCCTGATATGGGAGTGTTAGTCTAAGTTTAGGTTTTCAACTTAACAATAACGCTACACTGTAATTGTACCCGTTAAGTATTGCACCGCTTTACCTGAAATATAAACTTTATCTCCTTCTATGCGGCACATCAGTTTTCCTCCTCGCTTAGAAGCTTGGTAAGCGATGAGGTCGGGGTTGTTTAACTTTTTAGACCCTGATATGGGAGTGTTAATCTAAGTTTTCCACTGAACAATAACACTACACTGTAATTGTACCCGTTAAGTACTGCACCGCTTTACCTGAGATATAAACTTTATCTCCTTCTATGCGGCACATCAGTTTTCCTCCTCGCTTAGAGGCTTGGTAAGCGATAAGGTCGGGTTTGTTTAACTTTTTAGACCCTGATATGGGAGTGTTAATCTAAGTTTTCCACTGAACAATAACGCTACACTGTAATTGTACCCGTTAAGTATTGCACCGCTTTACCTGAGATATAAACTTTATCTCCTTCTATGCGGCACATCAGTTTTCCTCCTCGCTTAGAGGCTTGGTAAGCGATAAGGTCGGTTTTGTTTAACTTTTTAGACCAATAAGGCATTAATCCAGTATGAATAGAACCCGTTACTGGGTCTTCATCACCACCATTTGCAGGCCAAAAGTAACGAGAGACAAAATCAAACTCTGTTGATGTCGATGTCGATGTCACAACTACATCATAAGGAGCAAGCTGCTTTAATTCGTCACTATTGGCTATAACAGCGAGCACATCACTTTCATTTTTGTAAATAACAAAATACGCTTGGTCATTTAATAAAACGTCGATGGGATTAATCGACAAACCATTTAATAGCGCCTCAGGAATATCATTTACGACAGCGGGCTCTTTATTAGGAAAACACATCTGTATAAGGCCATCGGGGGTTTTTGTAACTGACAGATCGCCCACGGCCTTTGCGAAAAAGTTAATTTCTTTAATTGTGTTATCTTTAGCAAAAATAACGAATGAAGCAGCTAGCGTGGCATGCCCACAGAAATCAATTTCGGTTATCGGTGAAAACCACCGTATTTCATACGTTTGATTATTAATTTGTTTAACAAAGGCAGTTTCTGAAAGGTTATTTTCGATAGCAATAGACTGCATAAGCTCTGTAGTCAGCCAGTCTGAGGTTATAATGACAGCCGCGGGGTTGCCTTTAAACGTCTCATCAGTGAATGCATCTATAACATTTATCTGTAGTTCCATTAAAAATAATACTCCAGTGTGATCAATTTTTCAGTGTTTTTTTATCAATAATTGAGGCTTATTGAATAAAGCGATGGTTGCTGTTCTCGTTGGGTTCTCTCTGTTCACAACGTGCGCAGTATAGTACTGCGCACTTAATTTTATATGCTAAAAATTTTAGCGTTATGCGTTTTTATTACACATCTAAAAACTAACCGTATTGATATCAACTTCTTTTACCTTACCGTATTTTTTTGCTTTTTCAACAATGATGTCAGCCTTACCTATAATGACTAGCTGTAAGTTTTCTCTTGGAAAAACAGTTTTAACAATCTCATTTGCTTTGATGACATTTAGCGCATCAACATTTTTTTGAAAATCGTTAATAAAAGTATTATCAAGCTGTTGAACCCACATAGTAGCTAGTAAACCAGCCAGTTGACGGCTTGTTTCATATTTTGGAGGGAATTGCCCTTTAACATAAGCTTTAGCAGATTCTAAGGTATCTTTATCAATACCCTGCTCCCATAACCTGTCATAGGTTTTTAGCGCTAAATCGATGGCTTCAAAGGTTGTTTCATTTTTAGTGAAAGTAGATATAACAAACGTACCCGCGGTTGAGTAGCTATTGAATTGACTTCTCGCGCCATATGTTAAACCCGAATTAACACGTAATGCGTCATTTAACCACGAGGTAAATCTACCACCCAATATAGTATTGATCACTTTTATGGCAACCATATCAGGATGATTAGACGCTATGCCTTTACCACCTATGATAAAAGTACTTTCGTTAGCATCACTTTTATTAACAACCAATACGTTTGATTCTTCAGGAGCTTTAAAGCTCTTTAAATTAGGGGCACTTATATTTTTAGTTTGCCAGTCTGAAAATAAATCATTAATCTTTTTTTCCATACTTTTGCTATTAAAGTCGCCAACAACTATAAGTGCGCTATTATTTGCTGAGTAGAATGCCTGGTAAAAAGTTTTTATTTGTTTAAGAGAAAGCTTTTCGATAGTTGAAATATTGCCATCAACAGGGTTTCCTAATAAATGTTGTTGAAAATATAGGTGGTTAAATGCACCGCCGATAATTCGCCCGGGTTGCTCCCTACTTTGTTTTAGGTTTTCAAGGTAACGTTTTTTCTCTTTAATAAATTCTTCATTTTCAAAGCTTGGCGCTAATAAAATATCTCTAAATACTGGCAACAATCCATCAATATCTTTACTGGCAATAGATAAGCTTAACGTAGATGACTCCATACCAACGTTGTTGCTAAAGTTAGCCCCATGAAAATCAAATAAATCTTCAATTTCTTTTTTTGATAATTTATTACTACCAAAACCAAGCGCAGTACCCGTAAAGTTCGCTAAGCCATAATTGTCACCGTCATTAACTGCGCCAGCTTTAGTCACCACTCTAATATCGACTAAAGGGACTTCATGTTGTTCCATCAAATAAACGGTTAAGCCATTTTTCAATGTCAGCTTTTGATAATCGGGTAAAGTAAATTCAGCGAATACTGGATGACTTAATGTCAGGATAAAGCTGCAAATAAATAAAATGGAATGTTTCATCTATAAATCTCCTTCGCTGCTGTCTTGTTCAGCAGCTAAAATGCCAACCGTGCGGTTCGACTTTATTAAATAGGTACTTGCGACACGCTTAATGTCTTCGACTGACACTTTGTTCATGTCTGAAATTGCCGTAAACATTTTCGAATAATCATCGAAAAATAACGCATATGTCCCTAACGTATTTGCTTTGCCATTGATTGTGGAAAGCGTGCGATAAAAATCTACCTGAGCAATATTTTTGGTTTTGGTGAGCTCATGCTCAGTAACGCTATTAACAATAATATTATTAATTTCTGCCACCATCGCTTGCTCAAGCACACTCGCTTTTACCGTACTGGTAGCGGTAGCGAAAACATAGAATAGATTGGGATCAAATGAATCCGGCATATAAGTAAAAACGCTTGTTGCTATTTGTTTATCATCAACCAGACTTCTAGACAAACGAGAACTTTGGCCATCACCCAAAATAGAGGCAAGCATTTTCAATGGATAATAATCTGCATGGCGAGTTTCTGGTACGTGAAAAGCAAATAATACATTGGCAGAGGTTGAAGATTCCTTTTGCACGTATGTTCGACGCTCACCGAGTTGCTTAGGCTCAACGGTATGTACTTTTCTTGGGCTTGATTGTGCGCTGATCGGTGCAAAATGTTTATTTGCGAGTTTTTTTACTTGCGCTAAGGTGACATCACCACTAATAACCACAACAGCATTGTTCGGTGCATAATACGTTTTATGGTAGGCCTTGAGATCTTCAATCGACCAATTATCTATGTCTGACTGATGACCGATAACCCCCCAACTGTATGGATGTGCTCGAAAAGCGACGCCTTTTACTTCTTCATGCAGTTTACTGAAATTTGAATTTTCTAACCGAGTTGACCGTTCAGAGGTCACTACGCCACGTTCACTTTCTACCATAGCTTCATCAATAGCGAGGTTTTCAATACGATCGGCTTCTAAACTGAAAATTGTTTCTATTGCACTAACCGGGAACCAATTAGTATAAGCGGTAATGTTTTCCGAAGTGTAAGCGTTATTAGCTCCGCCGGCAGCTTCCATTACACGGTCAAACTGTTTAGGGCCGTATTTTTTTGCACCATTAAACATCATGTGTTCAAAAAAATGTGAAAGCCCCGTTATGCCAGGATATTCATTTCTAGAGCCTACTTTCCAGAATAAATACATGTTGGCATTAGGGATAGAATGGTCTTCTAATACGATGATGGTCATACCGTTGTCTAAGGTAAAAGACTTAACATCTTCAAGCGTAGTTAAGGCACTTGCAGACAAGCTTACCAAAGCACAACAAAGTGCTAGGATTAATTTTTTCATGTTATTTTCACTATAAACTTTAATTGTCGTTGATTGTATTGAGAAAAAATAAATGTGCAAGCAACAAAGACGCGTCAAACGAAATTTGTTAATAAAATGTTGATTTTTACATTGATGATGACAGATTGATGTCATTTACTGATAAAATTAAGCATCAAAAAGATAACTGATATAGCGATTAATTTTAATGAAAAATTCCCTTAAGAAAGTAAAAAACCGCTAATCTTTCAATGAGCGGTTTTTCTAGTTTGACGAGTTAATGTAGGTACGGATTTAATTGCGCTGTATTTTACTGTAAGCAACACTTTTTATATTTTTTGCCACTACCACAAGGACATGGATCGTTGCGTCCAGCCATAGCTAATGAACTCACCGGTACGCTGTTCTCTAAAATTGTTTTTTCGTCATAAAGGATATTAGCTAATAAACCACCTTCAGCCATTAACGACTCAAATATATCATGGTCTTCACTTGGAAGTGTATCGATTAGCTCATCTTCAGAGTCATCATCAATCCATGCCTTTAACGTATCAACGACACTAAACTCTGCCTGAATAATACCAGACTCTATAAGCTTAGGTGCATCTCCCCTGTGCCAGGCCTTTACCTCAGATTTTTTAAAGCGGTCTTCATCAAATAAGTCTTTATCACATAATTCTACAAACTGATGTTTGAAATTATCAAGTTGATATTCAATACAAGAATCGGCTAATGCACTCATTAAAAAACTACTGATTGGATTAGGTAAAGCCAAAAAGGCTGCTAGCCAGCGAGTTACATGTTCACTTAATTCGGTCTTATCAATGACACCCACTTCGTATTGAGCAAACACCGCTTCAATAGCAGAAGCTTTGCAGTACATCGCTTGATGACCATCAACAATGTAATCAGACAATACTTGTGTATTACCATCTGCCACATTATAAAATAAGGTTGGCGTTAATTCAGTAAGAGCATCTCCAAAAACCCCTTCAAGGGGAGTTAAAAAGGAATCACTGCGCGAGAATAACTGCAGACATTTTGACAACGCGGGAACATATTTTAATTCTGCTAGTAATAAGGTGCCGAAAAATAAAATCGCCTGTTGCTCATCGGTAAGCGAAGTATCATCGGTAATAAATTGATCGATGAGTCGCTCTAAATCAGGATAAAACACTGACCAATTCATTTTAACTGCTTCTAGCGCTTCAACAGGTAGTTCGTTGCCATGTGCAGTAGCGATTACCAATAAAGCTTGTTCTAAATTCATGTAAGTTCCGCGTTAAATAATCAATAATGGGTGGCAAATGCCAAATGTTACATAATAAACACTTCCTATTGCCGTTACCAATGAAAGCACTAGATCTAATCAAATTTTCATTTAATATTTCAAATAGATCTAGTTTTGTTGCAACGAGCTATTATTTTTCGTCTAGTTGCTTACTGAGTTCACTTCGCCAATAGCCTTGTTGACCAAGCGCTTTCCAAGCCCATTTTATCCAACTTAAAAAAGCAAAACTCAGCCAAATAACCCAAACCAACATAATACCTTTATAAAAAATGGTTGAGATACTCACCACAGATACTTGGGGTAACAAACCACTCGATTTATCTGAAAACCATTGCAGGTGGTTACCGTATGAATAATTACCTTCAATACCCATACTAGGCGAACTCAACAGGCTGGCCGGAACCACAAGTAAAAGCGACACGATGGCGACAATTGATAACAGATATAATAAAACCTGCGATGCATTATATGAAAGTCGATTAATATTTTTTGGTCGATAAGTACTAGCAGTGATAGCAGCAAACCACAGCGCCATTAGCATTAACACTCCCCAATTACTTAAACTTAAGCCAAAGCCTAAGATTATCCAGCTCACGGTATTTAAGGGTGAAAAATTCACTCTTGAGACGAGTAAAGCTAATAAAATAAAAGCTAACAACTCCCCCCAATAAAGTACCGCTGGCCCCAGTAGAGGACCTTTAGCAGAAAGTATCCAGCGCTGACTACTCAAATTAATAATACTAGTAATATTACTTATTGGCGCATTTAAGTTTATTTTTGGCGCAGAGAACAACAATTCTTCTTCAACACTGGCACGCATCAGTATCTGGACATTATGTTTACCAGGCAGTACTGGAATTGCCAGTTTATCGTCTTCTAATTGAAGGTTAATCAGTTTGTTATCCGTTCTAATTTCTTTTAACTGATAACTTAGTGGCAATTCAATAATATGCTCGCCACCACGTGTACTTCGATAATCAAAAGATAAACTTAAGGTTGAAGTACGGGTGCCTTGCTCAATAGTGTAATTCACTGAATCTATGGCTAACACGTCACCTTTTACTGGAACAGGTCGGGTAATGGTGAGATCTAGGCTTTCTCCGGGATATGGATAGAAAGAGTAACGATAATAATCATTATTGTCTTGGTCTTCTAGAATTATTGGTAATCCAGAAAGATTTGCATGCCACGCAGGACTAACAATCACTCGCCATAGCTCAATTAATGGCTGTTCAGGCTTAGCGTGCAAACGAAGGTCTTGTTGTTGAGCAACGATAGAAGTCCAGGTAAAAAAGTTAACTCCAGCGGGTAAAGTAACTGCCACTTGATTATCTTCAACAATAACCTCTGCGCTGGTAATATTTTCACCTGCTATTAAAGGAACCTTAATATTTATTGAACCGCTATTCGGCGCTATTCGTTCAACCTTAGTGCGTATCGTCCATAATTGGTCAACAGTCAGTTCTCTGGTCACTTTAACAAAGGGCTGTGTACTATAACGAGTTGAAATTTGCTGATTTTCATTTTCCTTTTTATCGGTATCGGTAGCTAAAAAGGCCAAGGTATTGCCAGTTAACCGGTCAGCTTGACGACCAACAATTTGCCAAGCGGCTGAAGAGGATGTATTAACATGCTTAGGCTTATCTTTAAATTCAAGTTGGAATTCATCAACGGGAGCAACCTGCCCCCGCAAGGTGATGGTAGATAATCCTTGGGCAATAGGAATATATATCCAACCTTTATAGTTAACTAAGCTTTCAATTTTATTTTCAACTGAAGTCTCACCTAGTAATAATTTTTCTGGTCGCCAAAATTCAGACTTGGGTAAAGCTAACGCAGTAGCTGTATTAGCATGAACAGATAACACCAAGGTTAATTCTTTCTCACCAATGCTAACGTGTAATCTATTGATAGCAACACAATCAGGCACGCAAGATGGCGCTTCTGTCAGCCTTACCTTAAGCTCATCTAAGAGTTTTTGACTGGGGAAGTCGGCGGCTTCAACATTAGGTATATAACTCGGCATTAAGAACAATAATACCAACACACTCGCGACTGCCTGAGGTTTAATTTTAGTGTATGCCTCGCTAATGACTTCTTTTAATATTAAAAACAGCCAAATCAAAGTCAACAATATACCCAGTATCTTAATGAACCTATAGATGGTTTTTGATAAAACAATCACCTCGAACGTTTGATCTTTAGCAACAGGACTATTCCAATTAATTTGATAGCTATTCCACTGCCAACTTGGAATACCAGAGCCAGCTTGCATTAACGCATCAGCTTGATAACGCTCCATCATTAATTCAGCCATTTTCACTTGACTACCTGACACTATGATTCTTTCAACAGGTGCACTCATTAGATCTGCTGAGGAGATAACATCACTGCGTTTTCTGCTCATCTGTGCTTCTTTGTTTTTTACAACTACTCGTTCTCTATAACTGTCTGCACTTGATTCGCGTGACTCCAGCTGAGGGTGTATCACGGTTCGTAATTGGGTTGCAGAAAATAATAATATCGCGCCAATAGCAACCGTTATACTGATCCCCCAATAAGCCTTAACTAGGACTTTCATGCGTTCAAAGGGTTGATGCTTTTTAATAACGATTGCTAAAAGTAAATTAAGAATGGCGATCACAGGCGCGTTTATTTCTTGATATATAAAAAGCAGCATTACCGCAGTGGCAATACCTGCGGTGACATTAATCAATCGACTCGCCATTAAAGAAGATAATAAAACAATAAAACTTGCCCAAATTGACCAACTTGACCACCAACTGTTTGACACGGTATCGGCTCCAAATACGGCAAACAATTTATTGCCTGGAGGCAGATTTAGCTTCAATGATACCCGCTCAAAATCGTTGTTCCAACCGCTAACAGGTAGTTGTTTGGCTGAGTTGATAATACCTCTTGCTTCAATTTTTACCTGTGGATAACGGTTTTCGATGCCCCTTTCATTGGGCTCTTTGGTGGTAATTAATACTGAGCCATCTTGGTCTTCTGCAGACTCTAATAAATAAGGAGATTTCATACTTAAACGCCAATCATTGATCATTGCGCCATTAATATCATCATTAAAGGTGTAAGTTGAATGATCAAATGAAAGCCATAAGGTGCGTTTCAAGTTAAGTTGATTTTCTAAATGTAAGGGCTTTCCTCTATGTTGAATATCATAACGCAGTGAATCGTCGTTATTAACTAAATAACTCGGTAGCTCATACCAAGCATTGGGCATATTTGCTTGACTACTATCAACCATTTTTGCACCTTCAACTTTACCCAGTCGCAAGTTTTCATGCCCTTCAAAAACCCAAATTTCTTCTTTTGGCCAATGATGAGATTGTTCAGGTTTTTGCCACGTTAATAAAGTAGCGGGTGCATAAGCTAGCACCTTTATTTCCCAACTGCCGGGTTTCAATTTAGCGTGCAAGATACCGTCACCATCTAAAAATGAGGAAACAGGTGATTCAATGCCAATCAGTTCAAACCCTTCAGGCAGTACCTTGCCGAGTTTTACTTCTCTCATTTGACCTGACACATTGATACTAATGAAGGTTTCAAGCTTTATATAAGCGCCGTCTGCAATTCGTCTTGCAACCGTTATATCAAGAGAGTCTTGTTTCTCTTGGCTCGTTTCAAACTTTTGTAACCATAGCTCATTATTTTCTATTTTAGGAAAGGCGATGAGTTGGTTATTAATTGTCATTTTAACGAATGCGTATTGTTCAGGGATAGCGATACTTTGCGGTATTTTTGACCATTCAAATTGGCCTGCTATAACATAAGTGCCTTTGACTAATTCAATAGATGGCTTACCTTTATAACTAAATACAGGAAAGTCTTTGTTATTAACCTTCACAGCAAGTGGCCAGTTATTATCATTTCCGGGTAAAGGGATGATACTTTTCGTTAATACCTGCCATGATTGTTTAAACGTTGCTGAACTGTCTGTTACATTTATTACCAGCGTACTTGGCCAAGCACAAATATGATTCTGCTTTTCAGCAAAGTTAGTATTATTGATGAAAGGACAAGATAGATTTTCGTGGCCTTTCATTACCCAAGACACCCATGGTGTTAAAGGCTCCGGGATAGTGTCTTTTGCAAAAAGTGAGCACGACATTAATAATAGTAGGCAAGAAAAAACACTGTAGGTCAATTTTGTATTTTTCACTTATATCTCCTTGTGACGTTTTTCTTTTATTTTGCCCTTAAGCTTATCGATAAAGCAACTTACTTAGCTATTTTAATTTACACTTAGCATGAGACTGATACTTACGAGCTCAGCGTAATTATTGAAGTCGATTTTTTTTGCTAAAATATTAATGGACAAAAATCTAGTGTTTATTGCCTGGCCTTACGATTTATAAGCTCAGCTACAAACTATCTATAATTTTTTGATTAGTTACTTTTTCTGCCAACAAATCATCTTCTTCGCTGATAAAACCAAAAATCTTTGTCAATCTATCACCAAGGAAAGCGTCTTCATATTTACCCAAGCAATAAGCCTTATATTTCTGACCTTTTTCAAGTGTGATATCAATATTATGAAAGTTATAAAGTCCCCTTGATTCACATCGAATAACAAATTGATACTCACCTTCTTTTAGATAAACTACTGCGGGAACTGTATCCCAAACATTAACAGAAATAACTTTGGCGCCATTGGTATCAAATGCTGAAGTAATATCAGTGACTAGTTCATAATCGCCAACCCATAAACCTACGTCATCTACAGAGACACTAGACAGGGTTTGACTAGAGATATTATTTGGGTTGTAAGTATCTATTGTTGAAGCGCAAGCGCTTAATAATAATACCGAGAATATAATAACTAAAAATTTCATTATTAAACCTTATAAGGTGAACTGGGTTACCCGTTGTTGTTAACTTATGAAAAAACGTGAAACCTAAGATTGTAAAGCAATTAATTTTAGCAAATCCGCGACTTTAAGGCCGAAAAATGACATTGCTAAAATGTGCTATTGCTTATCTTGTTTGTATTTATACATACGTTTATCGGCTAGTGATAAACATTCAGATTGATTTAGGGTTTCAAAACTCGTTGCAATACCAAAACTTAGCCCCGCATCTTTCCACCCTTTTTCTTGTAACTCTTTTGCCGTTTCTATTAGTAGATCAGACAATTTCAGCAAAAGTGGCTTAACCTGTTGTGAGCTTTTAATACTAACAACCCAAATAAACTCATCACCACCACAGCGAAAAATGCTACCAAGGCCTTGAAGTTTTTTTTGCATGATATCAGCTGTTGCAATCAGCACTTTATCACCTTCGTCATGGCCGAGTTTGTCATTGATTTTTTTAAAACCATCTAGATCAATAAAAGTAATACAGTAATGCCCTTTTAAGCTGGCTAATTTTTCATTTTGAGCAAAGCGGTTACCAATTTGAGTTAATGGATCAATACGTGAAATAGCATAAGTGCGATGAAATTCTTTCTGTTGTATTTGCAACCATTCAGCTAAAGAAAGAAGAATACAAATACAATCGATGGTTAGCGCTATTTGCACAATCAGTTCAAGAGAAATATCCCAGTCAATCTTATAAAGGTGAGATAAGACATAACCCATTAACGTCAGTCCATATAAAAGATTGCCAATTAGATAATACTTAGCCCTAAAATCTTTTTGCGCGAGCATAAATATCCCAGTACCAATACAGAGTGGGATCCACAGCGTTGCGATAACATGTGATATTAAGTAGCTCTGCGCAAAAGAACTAAAAGGCATGAACAAACCTAAACTTAAGCAAACTATCGACAGTAAGTTAAATGTTTTAGCTAATTTAGGATGATCTTGTTGGCAATTAAATAATAACTTTGTGAATTGACAGGCTGAAGCAATAGCAAAAGGGAATATCCATATAGCGATGTAAACGGGGTTAAATGTTGACACCGCAAATAAATGACCAAAACTTCCTGAGGCTAAAAACCAACCTAAGCCTTGTATGCCTATATAACCAGTACAGGCCAACGTAACCAAATACTTGGTTCTGAGGTATATAAAGAAAGCGATTAAGGCTAACGTAAGCATTACTGCAAATGAAATAGAGGTGATGCTATTGACAAAAAATTGCTTGTTGTAAAATGCTGCCTTATTATAAAATTTTACTGTAACAGGTGTTGCAAACATTTTAGCTTCAATATAAATCCACAGCGTGCCCGTTTCCTGTTGATTTAATGAAAGGGAAAATGCTTGCGAGTGAGCTAATTTCGGGTTCGTACCACCAATCTGCCCAAAGTTTGCTAACGTTATAACTTCACCGCTGTCGCGCTGCCAATAAGCGGTACCTAAATCGAGATAATTAGTATGAAGCTTAACAAACCAAGTATCTTCATGCCCTTTTGTATTAATTAACTTAATCTTAGTAATATAAGCGCCGCGACCTCCTAATGTCGAAGTGACTTGTTTAGCATCTTGATATAATTGACTTAACTCCGCAAAAGTAGGATTTATCCCTATCGATTGAGTTTGGTACCAGAGATTATGTTCATTTAGTTTGATTTTATTGAGATTATCTAATTTTACATAAGGTTGTGCACTTATTGAAATGGCGGTGAGTGAAAAAATTAGAAGAGCAAAACATGCGGTATATTTTGTAATAACGTATTTAAGGATGCGAATATAATTTTGATAGCGATATATAAAATTTAGAATATTCTTATAACCTGTTAAAACTCCATGCTTCATATTATGTTAAAAATATTATGGTATAACAAGAATAATTGGTTAAATAACAGCTAATATTAAATACAAAAGGTTCTATTTACACGATGAACCCAAAAAAGTTAACGTGCCTTTTGTGTACGATGACAACGCACAAGTACATGAGTCATTCTGCATTGCTCCAGCTTTTCTTTATCAATAAACAACACCACGAGATAATGATTACTCGTTAGCGCATAAATACAAACTAAGTGCCGTTTCGAATGAACTTTGCTATTTTACAATCTTCTGGAACTCGTTCTACACGACTATCTAGATTTTCAGCCTCAGCGACAAGCTCTGAACGAAACGGAAGCTCCTTAGGCAGTTTAATGTTTTTTACAATACCTAAGTTGTGTAATATATTTAAAACCCACCATCCAAGGTCAGGTTCATCACTGTACAAACCTAGCATTGCAGACCCAGGATAAGCATGATGATTGTTGTGCCACGCTTCGCCCATAGAAAGAAAACCTGCAATTCTAACATTGTGACCTTGAACTGCTGCGCCTTCTACTTTCCATGTGCGTTCACCTTTATTGTGAGCAAAATAACCTATTAACCAATGACCACCTACAGATATTACAATCCTTACAGATATTCCCCAAACTAACCAAGAAATACCACCAATGAGAAACAGAGGGATAGCTAAAATTAATTGTTGGAATATCCATGTTTTTTCAACAAATAGATAAAACCTATTGAGAGAAACTTCTTTTTCTATGATGAACTCAGGTGGATTATTAAGTTCAAGATCGCAATTTAATTGCCACCAACCATCTTTTAATATTTTGGAGCCATGCAATAAATAATCGTGGCACTGTGGTTGTCTTTGAGCCCAATCGCGGAGGTCGTGTTGAATAATCATTCCTATAGGACCTGACATACCAACTAGCACCCCTAAGTATACGAACAAATATTCCATCCATTTAGGACACTCGTAAGAACGATGGATTAATAAACGGTGCATTCCAAGTGAGTGTCCAAAACACAATGTTATTATTGTGAGTACGACGAATACTGAGAAGGCTGATATTGACAGGACAAATGGAGCAACAAAAACTGTTGCGGCAACATGAGTTAAGAACCAAATTGATTTAATTGGTTTCCACTTTACCATTCCCTTGAACGCAGATGTGTCATTGTCCGATTTAACTCTATTAGTATTGAGCATGAATATCCTGAGGCAGCTAACGCTTTGTTAAGCGGCAAACAATAGTTGGCTGAATGTGTGAGGCAAGAACAACAGCCAGCTATTATTTGTTGGTTTTAAAGCCTTGTTAGCCGTTTTTACAGCAAATTAATTTATTAATAAAATCCTGATATACTTTTATTGCCTTATCTTTTTTCATTGTTTCTGCATGCTCTGTATCCGGAATGATCGCTAATACTTTAACCGAGCTTGGAGATATGTCATAAAGCTCTTTCGAGTTATGCACTGGCGTAGTTGAATCGTCTTCACCAATTAAGAAAAGCAATGGTTTCTCATATTCTTTAATAAAATCAACATTATTTATTTTTGTCAATTCAGGTGATAAATATATTGAATAAAATGGTTTTGACCAAGCAGGAGTTAGATTATCGACTAACTCTGGCACTGTATTGATAGCACCATCTAGAATTAATGCGTCTATATCTTTATTATTTGCAACATAACTTGCGATTAAAGACCCCATCGATAATCCATGGATGGCTGTAGGTAAGTTAGTTGGAAATTCACCCTTAGAAAAGTCAAAGATTCTTAATGCATCTGTTCGTAAATTATTAAGAGACAATATATCTTTTTTATCACTTACTCCCATGCCTCGATAGTCAAACCAAATAACGTTCGCAGGTAACATAGAAAATTTA
This sequence comes from Colwellia sp. BRX8-4, assembly GCF_014077345.1. Lineage (NCBI taxonomy): Bacteria > Pseudomonadati > Pseudomonadota > Gammaproteobacteria > Alteromonadales > Colwelliaceae > Colwellia > Colwellia sp. BRX8-4. Next base: position 37,034 of record NZ_JACGVS010000019.1, on the reverse strand, counting down.
TTCAATATTCTCGATGAAAGGCTAATTTTCATGCCATTCGCACTGAAAAAGACAATATTAACTAAAGCATCTTTGTTTATTAACTTAACGCCTCTAAGTGTAATACCATCCTCAGCGGTTAAGCTAACCGCTGAGACAACAGCCGATATATTAGATTCAGTCAGTTCAGCTTGAATTTTTGTAATGTTGAGTTGCTTTTCAGGATGCTCATCTTGGTATACAAATGATTCAGTTGTATAGTTTGCAGAACATCCAGAAAGTAATAATAAAAATAATATTGTGATTTTTTTCATATCTAGTAACACTCCTTGTTGATTTAACGACTAATAGCTTATTAAACAGGCAAAGACCTATTTTTATCAAGGCAATTATCCGTCTGTCTTTTTTTTAAAATAAAAGTTACCTTTATATTAAAATTATATCAAACATTGATTAACATTAATTAACGAACTTTTGATAAACGTGTGCTGTTATCACGCTTGCTCTGTTGAAAACATACCAAAAATTAATCACCAAACTAGATTCTGTTGCTATACCCAAATGTGCATTAGAAAGCATGGGTAAACGTTAGAGATCAATACTTACACTTAACTCTGACTCATTTTTAAGTACATTCCTACATTTGGGAAATGAACTACATCCCCAAAACTCATTATCTACATTATTACCTTTATTGGCTTTATTGGCTTTACGTAAGACCATATCAGCACCACATTTTGAACAATACTTAATATCAGATTTCTCTTCTACAATACCTCGAACGTGCTTAATGTGTTGGCGATTTGTTTTAAAACTTCGTTCCAATCGTCCACTTTCAATTTGCTCGATAATGGTAGTCACTTCATCAACATTGAAAATAATATCAGTTTTACTTTTGATATATTCAATACCACCACGAGCAAACCTTACATTCTCTGGCATTTTAGTTTTAAAGGTACTATCACCAATAAAGATAATGACTGAGAATATATAATCATTTTTTGCGTTACTCCCTACTAAGAGAAGATCTTCTAACGTCTTTATGTGTTTATAGTTTTGATGAAGTGGGTTCTGAAATTTTGATTTGTGTTTAAAGATTTGTTGAGTCCATTGCTTTTGATTAGCACCACCAAAAATCCAACCTTTCATATTCTTAGTTTCAACCACGAATATGCCATATTTTGAAACTATGATGTGGTCAATCTGGGTAGTGCCATCCTCAGTAGGAAGTGTCACGTTTTTAATAAGGTGATAATCATTTTTGTCTAAGAAAAACTTAATGAGCAAGTTAACTTGCCACTCACCCAATACACCTTTAAACCATGCAGACTTTATGACGATAGCAAATATGAAGATCGGTATTAGATACCAAGCGGCACTGATCATCATGTTGAGGTAAATTGTTAAATCCATTTAATACTTACTTCCATATTGGTAGCTACTAGCTAATTTTGTCCTTTATTAGCCAGTTAATTTTATAATAAAAATCAGCAGTAACTATCTAAACACACTTATTATTAAATACACAATAATATCATAAACTTATAATAAATTAATGTCTAACATTCCTAGATATACACTAACGGACTGTTCCAAGATATCTACCAACTCTTCATCCATATACTGATATTCATCAGGGATATCTAACACTTGAATATCTTTATATTTAACTAATTTGATGAACTCAGCTTTAAGTCTACTTTTATGCTTTTCTTCCATCACAAAGATAATGTCAGCCCATAGAATATCTTTTGCATTTACCGTTTTTCTTGCACTTGAACTAGTACCTGCTGATCTCACATTTAGTTCAGCGTGATTTTTAAATATTTGTTCTCCTGTGGGACTACGCCACTGATTTTTACTACAGATGAAGAGAATATTTTTCATTCGTTTAGTTCCTTACACGGAATATCAAAGTCCACATGGTAATGTTCATCATGTCTAACCCATGAACGTTTTTTGGAAAACTGGATATGCTTTTTAAGATAAGGGCCATAAGGTGTTTTGAAAAGCTCAGATTGTAATTTAGGATCAAATATTACTCGCCATAAATCTACACCTTGAGCTACAGCCTCTTTGTGCAAGGCAACAATATGAGCAGCCAAAGCAACATAGTCGATAGAATATTCTTCATATTGCCCTTTACTATCAAATTCAATGTCGTAGCCAAACTTGTTTAAAGGGTGAGTTGGCAGATGCACTGATTGACCCGATTCATCTAATACGGGTGTCATAAAGTCTACCGATAAACCATTACGATGAGTTTTATGGGGTTTGAACTGTCCACCTTCTTCGAATCCAGTTTCAGCATACTTAAAAACTTTGTCTGGTTGTTCTGTTTCTAAAGATTTATAGCCGTTTACTATGATGCTTTCTACTTGGGAATGGACGTAAGCTCTCCCTGCTAACCTTGCAACAATGCTGTAAGCGACAAAATTATTACCAGAGCTTGGTAGCTCTACCCCTTTTTCCAAACGTCCTTTTGAGGTTGTACCGTAGCATGTACTTTCTTCTGCTAAAACAGCGTTAGAATACAAACAAGTAATTAAGATACTAAACGTTAATATTTTCATTTTTCTTTATGACTTCCCTGCTTTTACTTTTAAGCTTTTATTTTTTAAATAAATTCCATAATAAACTACTGCGCCCAATAACCCACTATATAAAGATAACTTGTGCAACATCGGCACTGAAATCAGACCTAACAACGGATTATCTAATAAAAATGGAAAGAAGGGTTCAACATCTGAATGCATAATACTATCAAGTAATACATGACTAAAACTGCCAACAAATGCACTTAGAAATACTACCCACCAAGCAATTGATATGGGATTTTCCCTTTTAGAAATACTTATCAGCTTTAAACCAAGTTCGGATAAGTATTTACCTGTTAGAGCAGCAAAAATAGCAATTAGCACTGCACCAACATAGGTATGGGTAAAACCATGAAGATGCCCCTCTCCCGTTATCAACACAATTAGTGGTTGGATATCCATTACGATTTGAGTCCAGCCAAAAACCATCAAGCTAAAGCTACTTTGTAATATGGCTTTAATAAAAATCCCTGGCCCCATGTGCATTGGAGTAAATGGCATTATGAATACCTACAGTCTTTAAGGATCAAGGATATCGCCTCAGTAACCAACCGCGCAGACTCTTTTGGCTGTGCTTGAAGTATGAAATGAGGTCCTTCAATTTCTATATACTTAATATTGCTGAAGACTTTGGTGAACTCACGACCCTTCTGTGATGCTATAAGCCTGTCTGAAAGTGCTCGAATATAAATTGAAGGTATATCCGATGTTGTTATTGGTAGTCGTTGCTGGCTCATAACTTCTAATCTATTTTTTAATACGAGATCAGGTATAGATTTAGTAACCGTAATAAATTTTGATAAAAGCTCTTTTGATGCCCCTTGACCGAGGAGTAAAAACTTATGAAAAATCGTTGATAAAGGTGCTGAAGCTAAAGATTTAATAGGTAAAAGTTTAGCTATCGACAATAAGAATTGGTTAGGAGAACTAAGGAAACTGGCAATGAAAATCACGCCTTTCAAATGTGGATTATTTTGCCTAAGTAGCTCAGGAATAATACCGCCAGCAAACGATTCAGCTAACAAAATATAATCTTCAGTTGGTAATTGCTCTTTTATTATATTAGCTAAAAACACATGGTCTTGAGAACCCGATTGAGGTAATGGGATTACAATATAGTCTCCGTCAAAGTTAGACAAAAACTCTTCAAATAATTCTCCAGTACCATCCATACCGGGCAACAACACTAATTTAGAAATAACCACTATCCTTGTATGTTAATATTTATCATTTTACTTGGAATTAAATGGAATGAGCATATTATTGACTCTATTCTAGAAAAGGCAACTAACGACCTAAAACGGTCGTAAGAGCATTCGAACTGAGCGAAAAATAATCATACGATTAATTAAACTTGACTGACGGCAATGAGCTTGCAGGAGACATCAAGTCACCATACCTGCCGTTGAAATTCTAACCTAAAACTATTTACCAGCTACTAAACCAAAATCGTTATTTAAAATATTCTGAAACCATTGATTATAAATGGAAAAACCATAGGAAACCCTAAACGACGTTACACTCAAACAAAACACACGGTGTAAGATAATACATATAGAACACCCCAGAATTTTCCAATTTATGTGTTCGCTAGAGTACAGACTTCCAGATTAATTGTGCGTATTGTTTTACCATTCAAAACATTAGAAGACTAAAATCAACTGAGTCGAGTCGAATAAATTACACATAGTAAGACCCTTAAGACCCATTTTGGAGAACACTGATGAAAACGTTTCAGTTAATTCGAACTACCTCTTTTTATCTGACCTTTCTAATCCTAAATGGTTGCAGCGTAATCAGTTCTCAACCAATCAACAACAGTACTGGCACAAGTCCAGTTCTCCCAAAACCTCATCACAGTCTTATCTCGACTGTGGGTGTCACGGATGACTCAATCAACAATGCGCTGAAGTCGCCATCTCCAGATTCAAACCAATAGCATGGTCATTGTGGCCATAATGAAAGGAGATGATGAATAAAATCTAATATCTTTGCATTGTGCAATTAGATTATAGAAAAATTAAGTTAATAAGGAATCAGATCATGAACAAAATTTTTTTAATAGCTTTCATTGGATGGGTGACATTTTTAGCTGGTAGTGTCTTCGCAAAAGAGGTAATTCTCGATACAGGAGAAACATATCGCCAGGGAAACCTCACTGTCACCTGCGGCATAGCGTTAACAGAGCATGTCCCGCAGGCTCTCAAAGAATGCCAACACTGGGACGATTTTAATAAAAAGTGCCTGTTTGAAAAAAAGACTTATATATACAAAAATCTACAATGCGTTGAAGAATGTCAGTACTGGGAAAAGTTTGACAGCACCTGTCATTACCAAACAAAGTGTTCTTTCGACCCGCGGCAGAACTGGTTTGTTCGAACCACATGCGATAATTTTGACGACTTCAACAATACCTGTGTGAGAACAAATGATATAAAAATAGTGCAATGATACAAAAAAGGCCTTGTTATCGGTAACGACCTCAATATTTTCTATCAACCTAAAAAATTAATCCAAGGGGAATGTTATTGAGCCTGGGGCATGAACAGGCTGGGTAACTAATATTTAATGCTATGCTGGTTCACGTACCATGTAGTAATTGATGCTCCTAGGCCGCATTGTTGATTTTGAGGCAAAATGGATAATATTGGACTCAAACGGCAAAAATTGCTGAACAATTTAATAAACGCTGACCACGACCAATGAGAAAAATTGAAGTTCATTGGTTTTACCAAGGTTGCGGCAGTAATCAGCCTTATTGCTTGCAACCCGTCGCAGGTTATCAAGACGTTAGGCGTATAATCGCGGATCCTACCAAGCCAGAGAGAGCGGAGCTATGAGGGAACTAATGAGTGAATCAACTAATCGGAGGTCTACGTTGGCCAAGACTTTCAGGCATCCTGTGACGCGTTTATCTAAAAGAGGCCGGTGTTTAGCATGTTGGGCCGTGCTGGTGTTTGCGCATCTTCCCGCCATCGTTTTTGCCCAATCATCGTGCTCCGGAATTCAAGTAAAAATTCCGAACATTAAAAATAACACTGGAGTTGTAGCTTGTGCGCTTTTCGAATCTTCAGTAGGTTTCCCTACTGAATTTTTGCACTCTGCAACCAATATAATGATGATGAAAATTCGAGATACGCAGGCGCGTTGCAACTTTTTAGATATCCCTCCGGGAACGTATGCCTTGGTTGTCATTCATGATAAAAATATGGATGGTAAGCTTGGCACAAACTTGCTAGGGGTGCCGACAGAAGCCTACGGTTTTTCAAGTGGTGCAAAGGCCTCGATGAGCGCACCTTCGTTTGAAACCGCTAGATTTACGTACGATGGGGAAAACCTTGATCTAACAATTAAATTGACTTATTGAGCGACCTTTCCGTGAATACCTAGGCATTGTTTCAATCAGGCAGGACCATTGATAATTTACTGTGCTTAACAAATTGTTGCACCAGACATTTGACCTGCAATCCATGTTTTCTGTCGAAAAAACAGGTTTCCTCTCAAATGCCCTTGAACTCACGCGTTAGTAGCAATGCAAGTTTTGAGGCAGCTCGCAGTATGATAATAATGCTTGAAAATTCTAATCAAATTGTTGCTCATCAAATTCATATTATTTTTCAAAACTTTTATAAGGTTGAAACTCAGCTTATTTCTATTCTTGATTTTCCACAGGGATGTCTTCTAATATCTTCAAAATCGCGTGATTATTTCCTAATTTGGCTAGGTCAATGAGGTAGCTTTTTTCAAGTTCTTGCATTACTTGGCCTGCCAGTAATTCTTTGAGCCGTTGTTCTTCGTTATTGGCAATGGTAGTTTTTATGGCGGCAAAGTTAGTTATGCTTTGGTCGTTGTTGTTTTCCATTCGTCGCACTCCCTTTTTGTTGGTTAATTAAAACATTAGCTTACTTTTAATACCCACCATAGGGGGATGACTTTTGGAATGCAAGTTTCTACAGGGTTTATTCAGCACATTGCGCTAAAAGAGTTGAATCGCGTTGCAGGCAATTTTGACCGAACTCATGGATTAGGTCGGCATCAGGGATAGACAGTTGATACTCATCGTTTGCTTCACCTCAGAGTAAAAAACGATTTACTGAGAAATGAGAACATATACACTAAGGCAGCGGATCCTTCCGCTCTTCCATTACTTCCTTAGCATCCGTAAATCCGTTCGAGCCCACGCTAAAAAATCATTCTCCAGTGTTGGCTTCCAATATAAGTGTTTTAACAGCAGACCCTAAGACGCTGTAATTCAGAACTTTTACCATGCCACTCTATTGCTCCTGTCCAATAGAGTGGCTGCCTGGTTAGAGCGGCTGTCTGGTGGGACGGATGATAATCTCGTTGACATCAACATCTGCCGGCTGCTCGATTGCATAAGCAATTGCACGTGCAATCGCATCAGAGTCAATTGCCATCTCGTACATTTCATCAACACCCTTAGCAGTATCGGGGTCGCTGATTTTACTGGTCAGTTCGGTCGCCACAGCCCCAGGCGAAATATTGGTGGAGCGGATTTCCCCTTCGCCTTCCTGACGAATGCCTTCTGATAACGCCTTAACGGCAAACTTGGTTGCGGAATAAACGGCGGACGCGGGAAAGACCTTATGCCCAGCTACCGACGACAGATTGATGATGTGGCCGACATGCTGCTCGCGCATGGTCGGCAGCACAGCGGCAATGCCATAGAGCACGCCTTTGATATTGACATCAACCATCTTCTCCCACTCGTCGACCTTGAGCTCATCGAGGGGCGACAGCGGCATCAGGCCAGCGTTGTTGACCAGCACGTCGATGCGGCCATACGCTTCCTTCGCTGCCTTGGCCAGCGACTCAACCTGAGCGCGTTCAGTGACGTCGGTAACCTGATAAATAGCGTCACCACCCTGCTCCTTGATCGTATCACGCAACTCCACAAGGCGTTCCTCGCGACGGGCAGCAAGCACCAGCTTGGCGCCACCTTTTGCCAAGCGTTGCGCTGTGGCTTTACCGAGACCACTGCTGGCACCGGTAATGATGACGACTTTGCCATTGATTTCTGACATTGGTTTTCTCCTGTTGAAATGAATTATTAAATATTACAAGTTATAGGTTCCAAGCCTGTATTACGCCGTGACAGTCAGGCGGACCGCATATTCTGCGCCATACCGTCGTAACAGCCTGTAGTGGCGGCCTCCACCAGAACATGGGCTACATCCGATCGGGACGCCTTTGCTGATTTATCGACGTCCTCGCCCAGGATCACATCAGTGCCGCGACCCTTGTTGGTTAGTGCTACGGGGCGCAGGATCGAGTAGGTCACTCCGGAAGCCTTAAGGTATTCGTCCGCTTCGTGCTTGGCATTCAGGTAAGGGGCCAGGTCGCCGGTTGGGTTGGGCAGATCGGCGCCGATCGAACTGAGCATCACGAAACGTTTCACGCCTGATTCCAGCGCCAGATCAATCAGTCGTTTGGCGCCGTCCCGATCCACTTTTTTGGTCATTTCAGGACCGGTGGTTCCGCCGGAGCCTGCAGCAAAGATCACCGCGTCCATGCCGTCGCACAGGCCGGTTTTCAGTTCTGTAAGATCACTATGGCGAACATCTACCCCCAAGGGCAACGAACTGGTATCCGAACTTTCGCGAACCAGCGCTGTTGGTTTATGGCCCTGTTCTATCAGGTACTGGGCCAGAAGCTGGCCCGTTTTTCCGGTGGCACCGGCGACAAGAATGTTCATACTCATAGAAAAATCCTTAATGTTAAATTAAATGTTCGAAATTAGGCAGTTAAAGCCAGGTCATGGCAGGAAAATCGACTTTACGTTGACCAATTTTTTTTATTCCAAAGCCACCGTGTGGACGTTTCTCGTCCTTTGAAAAGATCCCACCGACCAGTCAATAGCTTTTTCATTAGCAAGCCGATCCGTCGCTTGTATTTCGGTAATTATGTCGTAGGTATGGGTTTCTTTTTCGGTCGCAAGATTAATGGTGGTGATTGTCGACATGGTTGCTCCTTCCGGGTCTGATAGGCAAACGCCGTTGGCGTTAGCTCAAGTGTATTATCAGTCCGTTGGAGTGAGTTGTCTGTTCGCTTACCAACACTACCGCGAGCAAACATCAACGAGCCCATGTTAGTGGCGAATAAATGACCCAAAGAAAAAAGTACAAAAGAATAAACCACATACCTGATCTATTTAACATGATCTGATTTTGTTGGGTTCAGGGTCATTGGATCAACTTTTGAAGCAGGTTAATGGATGAGAAGGTTAGGATTTGATAGTGTTAGGTATCAATTTTATCCAGTAAATCGAAAAAAAGCGCTAGACAGGCACGTTGACTTCACTCTTTGTGATAAGAATGCGGGATCAGTGAACAAAGAAAGGCAACCAGTTTCTAATGAAAGCAGTCACCGCATATCACACGCTTAAAATCATACTCGAGACGACCACAGCACAAAAAATCATCAAAATCTCGCTCAACGTACTTTGGTATGCGCTTATATTTAAATCTCAGAGAAAAACCTGAACGTCGGCTATCTCAGTGTTACCTACCTACAAGCCTTCTGCAGCAAACGTGTACTACAAGCAGAAAGCCAATGGCCAACTGTTTTTACAAAGTTCAATGAGCGTTCAGCCAGCCTTATAAATGATTTGGGCAGTGTAAATAAATTAGTCAGATGCGACAAAGCGGACGTTTAGTTAATGAAAGTTTGCTCTGATCCCAGAGGTTACTTTTCATTTTCAGACGATGATGACTTTTTTGAGTCTGCTGATTTATCTTCTGAATTTTTTTTCGACAACATGGTATTGAGCTTTTCACCACCTTTGGCGCCAAAATCCAATGTTCTGATAGGAAATGGAATTAAGATATCAGCTTTTGCCAGCGCTTTATTGATTTCTACAACCGCCGTATGGCGAGCTTTCATAAAGCCAGTGTCGCCTGGATAGTCAATCCAGAACCAGACAACTAAATTTATACTGCTGTCTGCAAACTCCTTGGCAAACACGGCAGTTTCTTCTTTTTTTATAACAAAATCACAGACATTTATCGCTTCTTCAATAACTCCAGCTGCCTTTTCTGGGTCGTCTGCGTAAGAAATACCAACCGGTACTTCGATTCGCCTGCTGCCTGTGGTCGTATAATTTGTTAGTACGTTTCGAAACAAGATTTTATTTGGAATAACTTCTATCTGGCCAAAAAACGTTTCTACTAATGTGTTACGTAAATTAATTGTTTTTACTATGCCAAGCACATTTTCTGCTTCAACCACATCGCCAATTTGAAATGGCTTACGAATACCCATCGCAATACCGGCAATAAGATTCTCTGCCATATCTTGAAAAGCAAAACCAAGTGCTAAGCCAATGATACCAGCGCCAGCTAAGAGTGATGTTACTGTGCCGGTTAACCCCAAAAATTCTAGGGCGATAAATAGCCCTGTGAACAGCACAAGCATCTTCATAATAGACGTAAGTAGATCAGCAATTTGTTCAGATTCTAGGGTTTTATGAAGCACTTTTCGAACGGCTCTGCCAACATATTTAGCCAGTAAGCCAAAAAATATGACTAAGAGAATGGCGACTATAAAATTGGGTAAGTGTTTAATGCCAGCTTCCAGCCAGCCTTGTAATTTTTCGTCAATTAACTGCCAGAATTTATCTAATACAGAGAGATCCATTAATATTATTCCCGTTATTTTTTATCATTATCCTTTAATGTAGATTCAGCCAGTGTATTAGCTTATCTAGTGTCGAATATAGGTAAAATAAAACGTCATTTTTCATAAAATGAAAATACATGTTGCCTCATGTTTTCCATACTGACATCTCTTTTATATCCAAGTCGGCGAACTGTCGTCTATTACTCAAAACTTCTCAGAATATGCTAAGGCAACAGATTTTTCTTGCTCTCAGTGTTTGGGGGCTTATAACCCCTTATCAACTTTTAGATTATGAACAAAATTTTTGGATGGATTTATTGCTCGAAATAAGTACATATGTCTCAGTTATCCATTTTTGGCCTAAGAATATGATTTTTCAAATGCTAGAAAGTAAGAAAGCAGAAATCCATCATAGAGAGGTAATAATGTTATTTATCATTGCGACTATAATGAGTTTGCAAATTTTTCTCATCTTCAAAACTAAAAGGCACTGAGGGATCGAACGTTGGTGCATCTTTCACTTGCTGCTGCGTCATATCAACATAAATTTTAGAGGTAGGCCAACTCACCTCTTTAATCCATTTAGGCGCAATTAAAACCAGATGACCCAACCACCAATTACTGGTGTTAATAATCAAATAACGAATAGCCCAAGTGTCGATATCTATCAACATACCTTGCAAGTGACCCAATTCACCGTCTATTGCATCAAGGTGATAACCCACTACGGCATGACTGCTGCGTAGATGATGATCATTATCCCGTGATAGTGCAGCCTTGATGTCTGCGGATATCTCTGGGTTATCTAAGTTATCTGGCTTTGGCGCGACACTATAATAACCAAGTGCCATCATGTTAGGACTAGATTCACTTCCCCAAATACCTGTGTTACCCCAGTAATGTTCGTAACCATAATATTCCATATGATCGACCTCATGCTGCCTAGAGACCGGTTTTTCGCTTTCTATATCAGGGCTGTTTTTTACCTGTTCTCTTGAGATTGTGACAGTAAGCGTTTTATCTTTCTGATTAAACTCTTTGATTGATATGGGTGAAAGCAATATTTTTTTGCTTGATAACCAAGACCCCGTTTCCACCACCAAATATCGGATCACCCAATGCTTATCATCAAAATAAAGATCTTTGGTCAATCCAATATCGCCATCAGAGGCCTGAATGGCGATATTTTTTAAATCATTAATTGTATGTAACATGATGTATTTGCTCCAGATTAAAGGTTGAAAACAATAAATAATTGCTTTATTAATAGAGTCAACATTTCTCAGTTTGCATCAAATATCCTATTCAATCTGTTCGGTGTCGCACCGAACGAGGGTGAATATTAGCTTAATCTGGATCCATCTATAAATTTTATGATGAACGACCATTTTCACCTTCAAACAAAGCCTTTTATTTATTATTTTTAAGGAGTTAATGATGACCTCTTCAACTAAAAACACACACTCGATAATTAATCGACGTCAATTTGTCCGCGGTTTAGCATTAACTTCAGTAGCGGCTGCCGTTGCATCAAACATTCCATCAACCTTTGCCAGCAATGAGTTTATCTCGCAAGGCTCGACTAAGTTCAATCCAAAACAACCCATGTTAACGGGAACTGAGTTTGATTTAACTATTTCCGAAACGACCGTTAATATTACCGGCACTCCCGCTTTAGCAACATTGGTTAACGGCTCTTTACCTGCACCAACACTTGTTTGGCATGAAGGTGATGAAATCACACTCCGCGTGACTAACAAATTAATGGTAGATTCCTCTATTCATTGGCATGGGATTATTTTGCCAACGAATATGGATGGTGTACCTGGCTTAAGTTATGACGGCATTAAGCCCGGTGAAACTTATGTCTATCAATTCACCGTAAAACAAAATGGTACCTATTGGTATCACAGTCACTCCGCATATCAAGAGCAAACAGGTGTCATCGGTGCAATTGTTATTTTACCAAAAAAACAAGAACCTATTCACTCCGACCATGACTATGTGATTCAACTCTCTGACTGGTCAGATACCCCTCCTGAAACCATTTATGCAAACCTTAAAAAGATGGGTGATTACTATAATTTCCACCAAAGAACGGTCGGCGATTTTTGGAGTGAATTAAAACAAAAAGGATTTTCTCAAGCCTGGAAAGATCGTTCAATGTGGAACAACATGAAAATGTCCGATCGAGACTTGTCAGATGTAACTGGCGCAACCTACACCTATTTAATGAATGGGCTCTCCCCTAATGCACATTGGCGTACCGTGGTGGAATCTGGCAAGAAAGTAAGATTGCGTTTTATTAATAGCTCTTCTATGACGTTCTTTGATGTACAGATCCCTGGTTTAAAAATGACCGTTGTGGCTGCTGATGGAAACTTAATCCAACCGGTAGAGGTTGATGAATTCCGCATTGGTGTAGCAGAAACCTATGATGTCATTGTGGAACCTGATACAGATAAACAAGCTTATGCGATTTTTGCTCAAGCCATTGACCGTTCCGGTTATGCGATAGGCTCCATCACCTCTAATGCTTCAAAATTGGCGTCTGTCCCAGCAATGGATCCATTACCTATTTTAAGCATGACAGACATGGGTATGGAAATGGACGGCATGGATCAGAGTGGTCAGGATATGCTTACTGGCATGCAAATGAATGGTAAGAATCAGAACGATAATGACATGTCTGGTGGCATGCAAATGAATGGTAAGGATCAGAGCGATAATGACATGTCTGGTGGCATGCAAATGGGCCAGGATGTCAGCAATGCTTACTATTCAAAAAATGCACAGACTATGTCTAACATGAATGTTAATTTAGATGACGAGCAAATTCCAATGGATATGAATCCAAAACTACCTCTCATTGATGTGCCTGAAAAAGAAGGCCCACAAATCGCGATGCGTGCCACTGGCGCAAAATATCGGCTAGATGATCCAGGCGTTGGCTTACGAAATAATGGCCGCAAGGTCTTAACCTATGCCGATTTAAAAAACCTTTATCCGACACGCCATGAACCTAAACCCACTAAACAACTGCTATTGCACTTAACGGGCAATATGGAGCGTTATATGTGGTCAATTAACGGCATCCCCTATGGTGAAGCACAACCATTAAAGTTTAACTTCGGTGAGCGCATTCGCGTTACGTTTATTAATGACACCATGATGAATCACCCTATGCACTTACACGGTGTATGGAGTGATTTAGAAACGGGAGATGAAAATCATATTCCTAGAAAACATACAATCGTTGTACAACCAGGTTCCAAAATCAGTTATCGAGTGACTATGAACGCTCGTGGTGATTGGGCATACCACTGCCACATGCTCTATCACATGATGGGTATGTTTAGACGTGTACAAATCCGATAGTCAAATTCAGTATTCTAGGAGAAATATAATGAAAAATTTATTCAAAGTAATATTACGCACCATATTTATCTCGTCCATACTAATGACATCACAAGTGCATGCAGGTGGAGAAAGAGACCCTTTATTAACGTACTTTCTAATGGATACGCTTGAAATTAGCGACCAAACTGGCAACCCTACTTCTTGGGGTGTCACGTCTTGGATAGGTAAGGATTGGCACAAACTCTACCTTAAATCCGAAGGGGAAACACTTCATGGACAAACCGAATCTGAGAACCAGCTACTCTACAGCCATCCCATTGAAAAATATTGGGATCTTCAAATGGGGGTTGGTTATGACACGACTCCTGAAAAAAACCAAAACTGGGCCGTAATCGGTTTACAAGGCCTTGCCCCTTATTTCTTTGAAACTAATGCAGCAGTGGTGTTCAACGACAAAAATATTGGTTTTAGATTCGAAACGGAATACGAGGCTTTATTTACTCAAAAACTGATATTAACGCCCAGCCTAAAACTCAGTGCCTATTCTTCCGATGATGCATCTATGGGAATTGGATCTGGATTATCATCTGCTGAACTAGGGTTGCGTTTACGCTATGAATTTTCTAGAAAATTTGCGCCCTACATCGGGCTTAAGTTTAATCAAGCCTTTGGTAAAACAGCCGACTACCTAATCGCCGAAGGCGGTATGAAATCCGACACCAGCCTTATCGCAGGTTTAAGATTCTGGTTTTAATTCAAGGTATTATTTCAATAATACCGTCAGGCTTATTTACAAATAAGCCTGAGACTTTGCAAATAGGCAGAACACTATAAGAGTATTACTCGCGGCTCAATAACTGCGGCTCACGCTCATTTGACACACACGCAAACAGTAGGCCAAATGGTTTTTTCAAAACCGACTTTTCACCTTAATGACTTTAGAGTATAGGTAAAAGAAAAACGTCATTTTTTATAAAGTGACGATACATATTAAATCCGCCAGGATAAAAGTATCGAATTATCATCTCATCTTAAAAAATCAAACGAATAAGGATAAGAAATGAATAGTAATACAGATATTAACAACCGTCCCGATTACGATCATGCCATCCAAGATATCGCAGATTATGTCATGAATTTTGAAGTCACTAGCGAAGAAGCGCTCGATACCGCGCGCAACTGTTTAATGGACACCCTCGGTTGCGGATTGCTAGCGCTGCGCTTTCCTGAATGTACAAAACACCTTGGTCCTATCGTACAAGGCACCCTTGTGCCTAACGGCGCGCGAGTGCCAGGAACATCGTTGTCGCTCGACCCGATTAAAGCCGCTTGGGACATAGGTTGTATTATCCGCTGGCTCGATTATAACGACACTTGGCTGGCCGCTGAATGGGGACATCCATCGGATAATTTAGGCGGTATTTTGGCAGTGGCTGATCATTTATCTCAGGTCAGACTATCGAAGGGCGAACAGCCTTTTACCATGCGAGAAGTGCTTGAAGCCATGATCATGGCGCATGAAATTCAAGGTGTAATAGCGCTAGAAAATTCTTTTAATCGCGTTGGTTTGTGCCATGTATTGTTAGTTCGAGTCGCCTCAACGGCAGTTATCACAAAAATGATGGGCGGCAATAGAGAACAAATCATGGCGGCGGTCTCGCAAGCTTGGGTCGATGGCTCTGCGCTGCGCACCTATCGTCACGCACCCAATGCGGGTTCTCGTAAATCTTGGGCCGCGGGCGACGCGACCTCAAGAGCTGTGCGTTTGGCCGACATGTCGATGCGCGGTGAAATGGGTATTCCAAGCGTATTAACCGCTCCGCAGTGGGGCTTTTACGACGTCTCTTTTTCGAAGACGAATAAAGACCAAGCACTTAAACCAGAGGCTGAACGTCAGTTTTCGTTTTCTCAAGAGTATGGTTCTTACGTGATGGAAAACATTTTGTTTAAGATTTCTTTCCCCGCAGAGTTCCATGCGCAAACTGCCGCGGAAGCTTCGGTTATCCTGCATCCTGAGGTGAGAAATCGCTTAGCGGATATTAAGAAAATCGTCATTCGAACCCACGAATCGGCCATTCGCATTATTTCTAAAACAGGTGCACTTGCTAATGCTGCAGATCGTGACCACTGTTTGCAGTATATGGTTGCGGTGCCGCTGGCGTTTGGAGGGCTAACCGCCGAACATTACGAAGACGACTTTCACAAGGCACATCCCATCATTGATGAACTGCGCGATAAAATGGAGGTTGTCGAAGATAAACGCTTTACCGCAGAGTATTTAGAAGCAGATAAACGCGCTATCGCTAACGCCATTCAAATTTTTTTCAACGATGGCAGCAGCACAGAAGAAGTGCTAGTGGAATACCCTGTGGGACATCGTCGCCGGCGCCAAGAAGGGATCCCGCTATTGGAGCAAAAGTTCAAAGCGAACTTAGCGACGCGGTTTCCGAACCATCAATGCAAAACTATTTTCACGCTGTGTAAAGATCAAGCCGCGCTTGAGTCCAAAGCAGTAAACCGCTTTATGGACTTGTTTGTTATTGCTTCAGTTTAAGCCCTAGCTGATCCAAACCGCAGCATTAAAGCAGATAAATTTATATTGCTAATCGTAAGCGATAACTTTAAAACGAAAAATTAACAAGGCGTAACTAACGGGTTCTAACATGACTGTTCAAAATGAACACAGTATAGCGAATTTTGTAATCTTGAAAACTGCCATAGTAAATGGTTAAGAGGAGTTGATAAAAGAATTATTATCAAAAATACCGGTGCAAGAACTTGAAAAAAGCTATTTGCTCGACTTAGCCAAACTTAATGATAATCGCGTTATCATTAAGTTAATCAAGAATATTCCCAAACAGAAATAGTTATGCAAAGTGACTACTAAACGGAATAGCTTTGTTAAATATTTGCAGTCATAGGAGTGCAACGTTATTGGTCTTGTAGTAATCAAGCGGGACCAGACGTAGCTGATGTGGTTTATAGGTAAAATAAAATGTCGTTTTATAAAGTAACGATACATATTTCCTCATATTTACATCTCTTTTATATCCTTGAGGGGGTGGAAATCGGCGATTTTTCATTTATTACTCAACTGTTTTCACATAATTTAGAATTTAAAACAAGCGCCTCAAAACCGCTCTTTAATATTACCCCATCGATCACTAAGTGCGCCGCTGATTCTGTTTTTTATTATTCATTTTTAACCTCGTATAAGTGCGTGTGTATAGGTAGAATAAAACGGTGTATAGTAGAAGTGCTAGGAGGAATCCGATTAAATATTATTGACTAGGATTGACAATAAAATGTGCTTTCTATCCGTTTTGTTCAATTTTCAGTATTCACGTTTTACCTGCCTATTCGTTAAGCTATTAAAGGAACATTCATATGAAACTGTTGACGCCACTCCTATCATTTCTTCTCATACTGGCTGGTTGCAGTTCACCAGCAAATCAGTCTCAGAACCGTTCCGTTGAAGAAATTGCGACTATTGAAAATATCTATCCCGAGGCAGATGCCGCTTTAGGGGAAAAACTATATCCACATGAGGCACTTTTAGCCGACGAAACAGCTGACCTCATTGAAGGTATTATCCGCCATCGATATACCAATGGAGAAGCCAGGCGTGATGTTCACCCCAAAGCTCATGGCTGTTTAAACGCAGAGTTTGACGTGCTAGACGATTTACCTAAATCATTAAGCCAAGGTGTATTCCAAGCAGGTAAATCCTATTCCGCGTGGGTGCGTTTTTCTAATGGAAATCCTGATCCTGATCGCCCGGACATTAAAGGGGACGCAAGGGGGATGGCAATAAAGCTGCTTTCTTCTCCAGCCGAGGCTGGCTGGCACATAGCAGATAAAAGCACAGTGCAGGATTTTATCTTAATTAATCACCCTGTCTTTCCGGTTAAAGAACCTGAAACCTATGTGGCCGTACATCGAAATTTATCGTCTGACGGATTTTGGGATAAATTGGCAATACCCTTTAATTTGGGACTTCAAGGTTCACTTATTGGCCTCGAGTTGACTAGCAAAAAAATTGCCAACCCTTTACATACACGGTATTGGTCTGAAGTTCCCTACCAGCTTGGGATGGGACAGCAGCGGAAAGCCGTGAAATACTCAGTTCGCCCATGTACAGCCACGACAAATGAAGCTCCCGAGGAAGCCGGTGCAGATTATCTTCGCGAGGCGATGAAGACGAGCCTTGACCAAAATGCAAGCTGCATGGAGTTTCTGGTTCAACTTCGAGAAAACGACGAAATGAGTGTCGAAAATTCCATGATCGAATGGCAAGAAGTGCAGGCACCTTTTACTGTTGTAGCGCGTATCCACTTTCCTAAACAGACCTTCGATACAGATGCACAAAATACATTTTGCGAGAACCTAGCTTTCAATCCTTGGAACAGTTTATCCGAGCATAAGCCTTTGGGCGCCATGAACAGAATGCGAAAAGTTATCTATGAGCGAACAAGAAAAGTTCGACGGGAAATGAATTCAGTGGTTACCGTTGAATAGATTTTGGGGGCGAAGATCAGGTCAAGCAATGGGAGAAGGTTCACAGTTGATCCCTGGTTTCATTCAATGATGCTGACATAACGTCGTATCACGGGATCTGGCGGTTCGGCTTTACCAATAACTGCCAGATATCCAAAAGATTAACTAGTTGCCTTGGAGAAATAAATTTAATCTAAGTCTTTTTAAACTCGACTGAATTTTTACGAAAAAAGTGAACTGAATACTCTTACTCATCGCATTAGCCAGCGTGCGACTGGTTTTATTGAACACGAGGGCTTATTCGTGAGTGATGATGACAATGGTTACCTGGCTTTGGATCGTCTTCCAGCCGATCAATAGCCAATCCCATACCCATATCGTTCATCATATTTCTGTTCTCTCCAGTTGACATTTCGTGAGACCACGCAAGCGGGACCCGTCTGCGTGCTCCGAGTTGCTATCGCACAGGCACATGCCTATGTTTGTGTGGAAATTTAGTCCGGCTTATTGCAAGGTAGTCCGGTAGCCTGCAAATCGTCAAAGCCTGCTTCCGATGCAATAGCTGCAATGTAGCCCATTTGTCGTAACGTTGCTGCGGCTAGCGCGGCACGTCCACCGCTGGCACAATAGGTGACTATAGGCCGTTGGTGATCGCTTTCTTCGTCGGAAATTTTCATTTCCAATACACCACGAGGTATAGCGACGGCACCTTCCAGATGCCCTTCCTGCCACTCATTGGGTTCACGAACATCGAGCACTAGCGCACCGCTGCCACGCAGAGCCATCACCTTTTCAAGGTCGACGGTGTCAACCACTTTTTTGGCTTCATCGATCATTTGTTGTGCAGTTAAAAACGTAAGCATAAAAATTTCTCCTGATTGTAGTGTGAATTAATGTTCAAACTGTTAGTTCGCTATGCATCTGCAGCTAAACCGCAGCCAAGGTTCGCCGGAACTGCCACATCCATCATATTAGGATCAGGCAGATCCAGGTTGTTCATAATGTCGATATATTCCGCACGGCTCTTGCCGGCTAATCGCGGGTTATGAGCCTTTTCCTCAGCAACGCTGCTGCGGGTCCAGCCCTTATAATCGTGCGCCGGGTATACTAGCGTTGAATCCGGTAACGTAAATATTTTTTTAGTAATAGAATCATAGCTTTGACCAGCGTCACCACCTTGAAAGTCGGTTCGGCCACTGCTACGAATCAGCAGCACGTCGCCGGTGAATATTGCTGGACGCTCGCTGTGAAGCAAAAAGCTATAAGACTCATCGGTATGGCCAGGTGTGTACAACGCTTCTAGATCAATACCATCCAACCGGATGTGCTCGCCCTCCCGAATGGTTTCAGACATACAGGCGGCTTCTGTCTGTTCGCCCATTACCGTGATGCAACCGGTCTTTTCTCGCAACTTTCCAAGACCGGTGATGTGATCCGCATGGGTATGAGTATCGATGGCTCGCACTAATCGAACATCGAGTTGTTCGACTAGTTTCAGGTACATATCCACCTTATCTATTACCGGGTCGATTAGTAACGCTTCGTGGCCACTATCGCTAGCCAACAGATAGCTATAAGTGCTGGATTCAGAATCAAAAAATTGGCGAAATAACATGTTTATCTCCCATTCATATTTAGTGTGTAAATAACAGTACTAAACGCGATATCGAAAGGTATTTGTAATTGCACACTGAATCCATACATGGGTAACTCCTATATATTGGCTGAACCAATATCAATAATAAAAAGCAGCCTTATTGGTAAAGGCAAAGGAAAGGTTACCTTATCGTTGTATTTATAATTACTCTGTACGTTAACGTACTTAATAAAAGATTTTTGGCCCCTATGTAGTCGTTACAATAAAGTAGTAGTAAGACAAAAGAAGCGTTTCTATACCCAATATCACTATAAAGCATTTAAATAAAACCCAAAAAGGCGACTTAATCGTTTATGACAGAGGTTATCCTGTCGTTTGGTTTTATAAATATCATAGGTTAAAAAGTGTTAATTTTTGCATGCGCATTGTTAAAAGCTCTAATGTTGTTAAAGCGTTTTTAGAAAGTGGGAAATATAGTAATATCTTTGATTTTCCTTGTGCTGAAAAGTCTCTTCGTCGATGTAGGAAAGATAAAATATCGACCGGTTCACTACATTTAAGATTAGTACGAGTTGATCTACCATCTTGTGAACCAGAAGTTTTAGTTTCATCATTAACAGATTTACAAGCTTATCCTACTGCTCTTTTTGCTGATTTGTATTTCTAACGCTAGGGTGTTGAAGAAGATTACAAGATATTGAAAAAAAAGCAAAAAGCCCGTTACTTTCGTAATGGGTTTTTCTTTATTTGGCGGTGAGAGTGGATTTTAACTCTACTCGAAGGTTTAGTGCTATAAACCCTTATTTAAAATTTCTAACTATCAAAAAGCAAAAAACCGCTAATCTTTCGATTAGCGGTTTTTCTTTGTTTGGCGGTGAGAAAGAGATTTGAACTCTACTCGAAGGTTTAGTGCTATAAACCTTATTTATAATTTCTAACTATCAAAAAGCAAAAAACCGCTAATCTTTCGATTAGCGGTTTTTTTTATTTGGCGGTGAGAGTGGATTTGAACTCTACTCGAAGGTTTAGTGCTATAAACCTTTATTTAAAATTTCTAACTATCAAAAAGCAAAAAACCGCTAATCTTTCGATTAGCGGTTTTTCTTTATTTGGTGGGGAGAATGGGACGAATATGGGCACTGGTCATACTCTATAAAAACAAAGGGTTAATGATACCTATCTAAATTCAAACTCATAACTACAAGTAGAAAATTCACTTTGCTTGTAGTTATTAACTTTGAGTATGACCATTATTATCAAATTTCACTATGAAAAATTAATCCATTTGATTATACCAGATTGTGCCATCAGCAATATGTTCACACAATTGATTCTCAATTGTATATTCAAATTTTTGTAATACTTTATCTAGCTTTGAAGACGCGTTAGCTTTTTTATGTAGTTCAGCTATAGAAGTAAACTCTAATTTCGTTTTATAACTATAAAATTTTTCACTATTTGGGTATTGAAAAAATGAATTGTAACGTCCACTGATCCACCTTTAAATTAAACAATAAAGATATCAATAAAGTTCTAAAACCTTTCAGTTAAAACCAATTAATTTGTTATAAATTAATTGGTTATAGATAGCGCACTCTTTCATAGTGAACATATCACAGTTGATTGACAAAGACTATTTATTCACTATAAATAGCCTTGTAGGAACATAATGTTATTGGACTGACCTAACGTATAAACCTAAAATGGGTTACCGTTCAATTATTAGGCGACCCCCAATGAATACAGTAGTTAAAGATTGGTCTTTAGTTTCAATAATTGATAATGAGCACTGTATTGGTCAGGTTTTATGGGGATTTGTTGTAGAAGATATGAGCTGCCGCTATCTAACCGACGATTATGTATCTACTTCAAAGGTTATAAAAATATACCATCAGCTCATCACAACCAACAGTGGAAGCATTTACCAGGTTATCGGCAAGGGTAGATTATCTACTATAAGTTATGATGATTTTGAGCTTCTTAGGAGCGGATTTAGTCCCGAACAAATTTTTGCACTCAGTAACTCAAGCAAGCCGACAATGCACTAGTAACTGAGTTAACAACACCAAGGATTATTTACCCAATCCTTAATCACTTTTAGCTCTTTATCCCCAAGATAACGCATAGCTTTGAATAAATTAAAATCATAGTTCCCTCTACCACCAGTCCATACCTCTAATGCAAATTTACACATCACAGCTTGTCCTGAAGAGCAAACCCCCAAATAATCGTCAACACGCTCTTGCATGTATCTACCTTCTTCAAAATCCCAAAGAGGTAATAAGTAAGGAGCACTATCTTCAAGCCATAACGCAAACGAAGCTTCATGTGGTAGTAGGTTTTTATATAATTTCATTTTGATTACTCATTAAGGTGATATTACCTAATGAATAGTTCAAAACTAAAAAAAACTCAAGCACCTAGTCAGTAGATACCTATATTTATCAAGCACTTAATTAACACTATATTAAATGGCAACTTTAATGCACTAAATAAGTAAACTATTGATTTCAAGGTAGAATATGCAGTGTAAATATTATTGAAAATATTAAATGATATTATACGTTAAATTAATTCAAACCGAGTTAGTTACCATACTAATCAATATGTTAGAGTTTAAATTCGTTTGATACATATGTTGCGTTTTTCAATGCTATTCTTTGACGAAATATTTTAGTTTTTCAGCCAAGAATAATTATACCCCTTCCCTAATAAGTCACTTTTCAGATCTTTTTGAATTTGTTTACTACAACGCATATATACTGAACGAAGCTCATTATCGTAGCTGTCAGGCTTAAAGCCCCGCTCTATCGCTTTTTGATACCATTCGTATCCTTCACTGACATTGCCAAGTAATATATTTGATGCACCAATGAGAGTACAGGGCCTAAAATCAGAAGGTGTTAATAAGTTGGCTTCACTTCCTAATTTCAAAGAATCTTCATATTGATTCAAATCTCTATATACACCACCTGAGGTTGTGAGTAAGGCAGAGTTTAACTTCTTATTACCTTTAGAAAACTTAAATGGGTAGTTAGATTTAACAACCCCAAGCACTTCCTGAGATGACTTTCCTTTTCTGTAGTCTGCGATTGCATTAACTAAGCTCCAAGGCTTATTGCTCTCTTTCCATTGTGTTAGGTGACTTTTAGCTCGATTTATATAAAATGCTTGAGTGACATCTTCATTATTAAAGCCTTTTTCATCAAGCCAGATAAAGTCTTGCTCAACAATAACACCACTTTGTAGACGCTTTAAAATTTTAGCTGCGTGAGTGCCTTTTTTTATTTTGTTTATGCCAAACTCAGGAAAATCGCAAAACTGTTTTGAATACTGGATTTCTTGTAACCTAAACGTTTCCTTAACTCTACTAGCTAGCTCCTCTTTCTTAAGAGCATTTAATCTTTCAGATTCTAGCTGTAATGCCAAATCCTCTTGTTCAAAAACTTTTAAATAGCTATTGATAGCCTTAGTTATCTCTGGAAGTGTTTCTGTTAAAAGCTCTACACCATTTGTCGATTTGAGCTTTTTGGCATTAACTTTCATTTTTAGACAAAGGCCAAAAAACTCATTCGAGTTGTCATTTTCATCCAGGTGTTCAACAAGATAAAGCAAGCTTATAAACTCTTTACCCATTAATAATGAAAGCTTTCCGATATCAGAAGAACTTACATCAGTCGCATCTGTAGAGTAATACCTAAACAACACTTCAATAAACGTATGGTGAATTGGAAAATTTGATTTAGGAAATAGTGTCTTTGACTTTTTAACTATTGTGTTCAATTTAATACCTTCCTTGTTTGACTACTTTATGGTTTAACAACATCTTTAGTGTAAGTAAAACAATCAAGATTTCTTTCGAGGCAGTTTATTTTAGTCTTAACATCTTACAGTAATTTCAAAAAATCATTAAACACTTTTCTTCCTTTTAGGACTATGATTTAATGGATAAATAATGCCTACCCTAACTTTATTAGAATGTGTTTTGCGCATTAATCTTAATAGGTTAATAAGTATCAATCTTAAAATTTTCGTAAATCATAATAAATGGAGTTACTTTGTCTAGCTTAAAATATTTTGAACCCGCTAGTAATGAACCTTGTTTGTGCGGCTCAAATAAAAAATTCAAAAATTGCTGTAAAAAAACTTATTTGAAAAGCAAAAAAATTGGGACTGTTTTATTTAACGCTGGTAAATATTATGAAGCCCTTAAAATAACCCGTAATCATATTACTTGGTATAGATTGGCTCATCTGTCTCACACAGAAGGGTTTTATAAAGAAAATCCTAGTGCAGCAAAAGAGTTAATGAACCTTGATATAGAAGCCTTATCTGAATTGATAGGTTTACTTATGAATTGTTATGAATACTGTGGTATTAATCATGAGTTTCCAAATGTACTTAAGTCAATTGAAAATGCTATTCGACATAAAAACTGGAGAATAAAGGCTGACTATCACAATTGTGCTTATTTATTTTTGTGTCAGGGACAAGACGAAAAAGCAAAATTAATCGCAGATAAATACCAATGGAATGACCTAAAAAATTCTGATTTTTTAACTCTGTATATAGACCTATACAAAAACGACTTAAATCAAGTAGAACTTATCGGGGCAGCAAATAAAGTCGTTGATATAACATCTTCACCAGCAGAAAAACTTCAATATTCTTGTATGGCAGGAATTCAGTATTGCCTCCTAAATGATCTTAAAAAAGGATCGAAAATAATTTTAGAAGCCATTCACAAATATGAACAATTGCCAGACAAAGATAAATCACAATATGGAAGAATACGATTGGCAGATGCGTACACCCACATTGGTCTTTTAACAGATAATTACGATTTACTTAACAAAGCGAAAGAGAAAATACTCAAAGAAATTAATAACAAAGAATACTCAGAAGCGGGTTTAGGTCAATTACATCATCAGCTTGGAGAATGTTTTTTAGGTACTAATGAATTATCTAAAGCAGAAGACTCATTTTTAAAATCCTTATCTGTTGATAAAAGGGGTATTACAGAAATATTTTTAGCTCGTGCTCTTACTGCAAACAATAAGCATAATGAATCGAGAATCTTATTATCTAACATCGACATTCAAAAATTATCAAAAGCGAACATCTTTGATTTAGCAATATCCTTATGTCGCCTTGCATTAAATACGAAAGATAATGAAGATATAAATCTTGCTCTAGATAAAATAAAAACAATTCAAACAAATGATCCTATGTTTATTAACTACGTTAAAGAACTGACAATAGAGTTATACGAATTAAAATCATCTGTTAAATCAGTTATAAAAGCAGAAACTGCACTAGGTAAATTTAACCGCTATGTGCAACTTAAGCCTAATCTTATGGGAGTTGGTGTTGATTTTAACGCCATAATAGAAGACTTTATAAGTAAGTAATTGAACAGACTAGTTTTCACTAGTCTGTTTCTAATTTAAGAAATACTCGTTCTCATTCGTAACAGTTCAAAATCAATCCATTCCTAGAGTTATCCAAGACTTAACTTCTATTATCATTTAGCTATTGATATTTCTATTTCTATTCTTTCCGTTTTTGTAATTACTCCCTTAACCTTTGAAGCTAATAAACTGCCTTCAACAAACTCCAATTTAGAATTGTTACTTACATTTTTATTGGATTTAATATTTTTTTTATTTATGGAATAAAAATAAGACTTGGAATTGAACATGTCTGAATAAAACTCAGAAACTGACTCTACATTTACAGAATTCAGTGATGACACTTTTACATTTGAACACGAAGGAAAAAATGCGATATTTTTCCCTTTTCCATCAGTTTGAATTGAATTAAACATTAACCCCGATAATTTATCCCCAAATTTTACAGAAAGGTATTCAAAGATAATTTGAGTAGACAGATAAGAGGATGAACTATTTTTTGATGCAGGCTTAGACATCAAAAACATTAGATCTTTTATAAATACAGTCTTATTAGAAAAGTCAGAATAATTCTCTTCAAAAGGATCTAAGTTAAACTGTCTAAGGTTTTGAATTTTGGCTAAGTCTAACAGAGCGAACTTGTAAGTAGGTCTAAATGCCCCTGAGATAACTAGATCACCTGTAACCGCCCTAATTTCACTAAAACATGTGTCTCTATCTAAAGAGCAATAAAAAGCAGAAATCCCCGTAGGAGTCATTCGTTGCTCACCAGCTAGCCATACAGGAACTGGACCAAGTTCTGAAGATGGATCACTAACAATATCTTTTCTCTCTGTCTCAGTGTTTGCAATTCTTGCTCTATAAAGCTCAATCGAACTATCAATTTCGGTAAGCACTTCATTCCTAATATTAGTATCATCAACTATCAGATCAAAAAGTGCATCTAAAAAAAACTTTGCATCCTCATTAAAAAATCGATTTTTATAAGCTGTCGAATTAATAAAATCTGACCATTTACTTTGATATGTGTTGTTACCATGAAAACCATCATCTAAGACAAAAAGATCAGTTTTACAGCTTGAGTTACTAAACACATAGTCAGCGACTTCATCTTCAAATTCTTCATGGCCAACTTTTATATCTTGAATTATATATATAATCTCATTAAATGGTATTTCATCGGTTCCTTCCCAAAACATACCTGATTCATAACTTGTTGCATCCTCGATGGAATACAATGAATTTAATAATCTATTGCCAGCAAACTCAAGTAACACCTTAGATTCCATTATTACTTTATTTTTAGCACCGCAATATGAACAGTCACCAGTAGTTGTATTTTCAAGTAATTTAGATTTTAACACTTGATTAAAAATACAATTTTCACAAATACACTTCACATTCATACCTAACAACCTAATTTCATTATATATTCCCATAAATCGCCCACCAAAACATATATGTATTAAGTGAATATTGCATAAATCCAATTACTGATTTAATTTTAGTTATTTTGGTTTGATGTCTACTAAGGCCTAAAGCATTATATGCATCTACAGAGGT
This sequence comes from Colwellia sp. BRX8-4, assembly GCF_014077345.1. Classification (NCBI taxonomy): domain Bacteria; kingdom Pseudomonadati; phylum Pseudomonadota; class Gammaproteobacteria; order Alteromonadales; family Colwelliaceae; genus Colwellia; species Colwellia sp. BRX8-4. The sequence continues at coordinate 10,392 of NZ_JACGVS010000019.1, read as the reverse complement.
TTATTTTGAATGAAACTGAGAAGTGATGTAAAATTCGTATCGATTTCTAACCTAAACCATAAGATAACGTTATCTTATGGTTAAAATCAGAAAATAAAGAAATTATAAACAACGTGAATAAGTAAGGTTCTAACCTACAGCTTCTAGAATATCAGCTACTTTTTTATATTCTTCACTATGCGCTCTATTAGAGAAATTTTCCTCATAAATCGCACGAACATCTTGAGCACTGGCATGACCATGAGAAACTCTTATAACTGTTTCAGCGAACTCAGAAGCTTCTGAAGAAACATTCAGTTGTTCGGTATTAATTAAATTTTGTACACGAGCAGCATCACGAAACAACATTCGGCCTAACAAATAAATCTGCTTTTGTTCAGAACTATTCATAATAATCCTCCAAAATCAAAGCTCTTATAGCAAAGTATATCATAATCTAATAATTTAACTAAATACATACATGACCAGCGTATTTTAAATTCATTTTATCTGTATCTCTTCCATCAGCAGTCCATTGCTTTGATTTGGATTTTTCTAAGGTTAATATAATACCTTCCTTTCCCTTTTCAAGCTCCAACTCTTTGTGAAATCCTTCTTCACTCCAAAAGGCAACACTTCTACTTGGTGCGTAGCCAGTTCCATCAGAACGTAAAGTCATACCCAGAGGAGATACCGTTAAAACACTCGAACCAGGATCTTCAGATAAAAAAGATGCATAACGACCCGGCCAACGGTTTTTTATTTGTCCTCCATCTAGTAACAATGCCACTATTAAATCAGGTCCCAAAGCTCTAACGACAGGTGCAACAGGATCCTGACGTGCTAAGTCTTCACATATCAAAGGACTAATTTGAATTTTATGTTGCTGACAATAGTAACTAATAAGTGTTCTATCTGTTACAGACGTATATTCCCACCATTTTGAACGAGGAGACAACGTATTCCCCAATTTATAGTTATATATTTGGGGACGGTCAAGAAACCATCTATGGTGCTTGTTTTGGGATACCGTTTCTACTTCAGCAGGAACAGGTCCATAACTATCTGATAGAAATGACAATTCCAATTTGTTTTTACCATACTTATCTTTATTTCCTTTTTCATATATACCAGTTATGACTGTTGGAAATGGGATCTCACTATCTATACAATATTTATGAAGAACTTCTTTAATCAATTTTGAAACCAAACTGGAAACAGCACATTCTGGTAATACAATGATGTCAATATCACCTATTTCTCGAACTGAATTTTCAAAGCAATTAATAACATCTTGTGGATTAATTTCATCTATGGGGGCATATTCAAAAAAGCCAAAATCATTTGTCATTTCAAGCATATTTTGGTTATTAACAGGTTTAAAACACCCCCTTTGAATAACCTTTGGCCAAGGTAAAATAAGGATATTATATGTATCTCTAGCATGATTTAATGTGGGAACCAACTTTTCTACATAGGTTAAGTTTATTTCGGGTCCAATATAAGCCAGTTTTTGGCTGATACTGTTAAGTGAAATTCCACTTTGGCAGACACTACTTTTATAGTGAACGGCCCCAAAGCTCTTATCTGTCATAGATAATTGAAAAAACTGATTTCTATATCTTATACTTAAAAACTCTGCTGCTCTCCCCGCAATAGTATTATCAAATGCTGATAAAACATCAATTTCATGGAAACATCTATCAGCAGCTAGACATAGAATTAAAAGATTTTTTTTAAATTCTGAGTCCTCTCTTAATACATTAATATCTTTAATTAAGTTTGTATGTTTAAAAACTTTCCAAATACACTCGATAAGTCCCTCAGTGCATAATGAATCCAGTTTAGATAAAGGTGAAGAGATAAACTCATACCACTTGTTACCAATAGTATTAACATATTCTTTATCTTCTAACGTCCATGCATTAGCAACATCACCAGTAATTAACTGCCTATAATCTCCTTTCATGTCTAAAAAAGAAGTGCATATTGCAAAAGCATTACACGGCCATAACATTAAATCCATATAGTGTTTAGGAAAACCACAGACTCTATCTATATGATTTTTATTAAAAGAATTGTCATATGGATTTTTGTCAGTTCCAAGCTTTAAATATTTAACTTCCTCCTTGGTTTTTTCTATACTAGTAGCATTCGTTTTCAATACTTTAGAAAAACCAGAATTAATATAGCTTCTGAAAATCATTTATCTTTGACCCTTGCCTGAAATATTATTATTGCTTTTTACTACACACCCGTCACCATCATCAATGTGAAGTAATTTAAACTCATTAACATCCAAACCATTGACTAATTCATTGATATTCACTCTTTTTTTATCAAACTCTCTATCTTGTGAGATCGCTATAATGACTTGTTTATTTGAGCTTGATGCAATCTTTAATAGCTGAATCAAACTGTCTAGTCTCATTTGATGCTGTCCTGGCTCATCAAGAACTAAAAAGCCAGGATGCCTCTTACCCAACTGTAGAAGTGCTATGTAGTAGGCCCAAATTGATCTAACAAAATCACTAGCAGATGATATGTATCTTATACTTTGAGGCTCTTGTTTAAATTGGTGTATCTTAGGTATCAAAGGTGAACTATTTTTGTTCTCAATTCTAATTTTTTCAGTTCCATTACTTTTATAACCAAACTTTTCTAATAAGCTGACAAATAATGATTGAAAACTAGATATAACATTATCATCCTGCTGTAATGACTCTTTTATTCTACTTTCTTCGCCAACAACGAAAAAATACGATTCACTTAGTCCTACTAGTTCATTTTTAACTGATTCGAAATTATTTACAAAATCATCCAAAGCAATTTTCTTTACTACCAACTCAGCCTGCTTTTGTGAATCCGCCCTAATACCTAATACCGTTGGTGAGCTAATATCACCTGATAACCTATCAACTTCTACTTTCTTACTTTGTACTTTTTTTGAGTAAAAACTTAAGGCAGATTTATACTTTACAATGGACTCTTCACAAGCTTTTAAATACGCAGAATAAAGCTCTTTTTGAGATTTTAGAAACTCAGTAGTTTTAACCACTTTTTCATCTGATATTTCACTGTAGGACTTGTCTGATATCATCTGTTCGCAAACAGGACAGTTAACATTCTCTATTTTGTCCCATGTTCTATCAATAGTGATTCTCTTAATGTCCTGGAAGTCTTGTAAATCAGAAACAATACCTTCTAAAGACTGTTTGTATCTATTTTGTTTAGTAAGTTCTTCTTGCATTAGTTCATGAACTTTTATGTGTTCTTTTTCATAGTCTACTATTGTCGAAATTAATTTCTCTTTATCGGCTAATAGGTTTTTATGTACAGGCACTCCTTGAATAGACTTATCGATATTAGTTGAAATTATTTTTATTTCGTTTTCAATATCATTAATTATTAGGTCTATCGTTTTTTCTTTTCCGTTCAATAGAATTATTATTTTTGCAGATTCAATTTGTTTTTTTGTGATTACAGTTCTTGTATTAAGTTTTGGGATTGAAAAATTTAATTCTTGTGCCTTATAATCGGCTCTTTCAGCAACTAATTTCCACTGTTTTTTAATAGCTTCTTTCTTCAGTAATAGCTCATCTAATTTAATTCTGCTTTCTAATGAGCCTAATTTTAAGCAATACTCTACAAGCTTTTGTTTTACGTCTTTAATTCCAAAGCTAGGTAACATTGAAAAAAAATCTGACCAACCTTTCGTTTGCTCAATAAAAGATAAAGCAAATACATTCTGCATGTATAAAGACTTAGAAAAAGAACCATCCGATCTTTCAAGTTCTAATATATCCAGATTGTTAACTTCTGCTAACCAACGATAAAATCCGTGTTCATCATGATCTCTAATTGCATGAACATATTTTGAAAATACATCTTTTTCGATCTCAATTATTATTTCACTATAAAGATCGCTTCCTTTATTCGGATCTTTAATTTCACGAGTTAACTTATATGTTTTACCGTTATTAGCAGTAATTATAATTTCGCATACAGAGGAGATAACTTTGTATTTTAAATTATTGAATTTAAATTCATCTCGTAAAGCTGGCGATAAAGTTTTAGGACCTTTACTACCTATAAGTTGTTCTAGACCTAAAGCATAATATATGCATGACAAAACCGTTGATTTACCACTTGAATTATCGCCTGTTAGTAAGTTGAGCTTATTGTTGAAACTAAATTCAAAACCAAAGTTTTCTATTCCGCTCTCACCTTGAGCAGAAATCCTTACACTTACTTTATCAATATTCATTCAGGTCACATCCTATGTTAGGGGATTTGAAATCTGTCTCTTTATATTTGCTTCTTTTTACTAAACTAATATATGACTCAAACCGCTTATTTACTTCTACCATGGTTATTAAACGTCTTCCTTTATCGTCTATTTGAAGAGTAACAGCCCCTGCTTTACTTAAAAACTTTATATAGCCACCAGCTTCTGCCATGATCAAAGACTTACGAAAGTAGCCTTCTATATCCCAAGCTACAATGCTATTAGATGCTTTAAAAGCCATTTGGTTTTTCTTTACAACATTATCAAATATGTAAGAAAGCTTTTTAAATGTCATTGATTTAGATGAACCTAAGCAATATTCCAATCCACAGCAAAGAATCACTAAATGAATTATAAATGTGTTGTCAGGATGTAAATCACTCAAATCATTATCTATTAAAATTTCCATAATTTAATCTCTAAAATCTAATTTGCAATTAGCTAAATACTTGGCAATTTCACCACTACTCACAGTACTTATGTATTTACCCCAAAGCTTGTGTTCAGTAAAAAAACTAGAGACTATGGACTTAAATTCCGTTTGAATTTCATGAAACTTAACATTTCCTTCTTTAGCCGATGAAACAAAGAATTTTTTATTTCCACTAGAGAGTTCACATTTAGAATCTTCGATTAGCTCTTTAAACTTTGGGTTACCTACAACTTTAGTTTGATAAAGTTCGTCCCAAATCAACATGTCTGAAACAAAGCTCTCTAAATCATCTTCATCCCAACCGGGAAGAAAAAGATCCATTTTTCTTGTTAAATTTTTAATAGCAATATTGTTAGTTTCTTTGGCAAGGCTTATTATTTCTTTGGATAAATCAGTTCTTATATTTTTGACATCTAATCGTACCAAGTCAACCGTGTTCTTTAAGTCAATTACATCTAAGTCATTTAATAACTTGGATTTTACATCTGATATACAGACACAATTAACACCTGAAAAGTTATCATTACTAACAGAGCATACTATTCCACTTAAAAATAAAGCTGAGTGATTACTGATAACCAAACCACTCCCTGAATAGCCCTGCAACACTTCACTACCCGTTTCACCTTTGTAATCAGTATAATCTTCAGGTGGTATTTTTACTTGAATCACACCACCAACAAAACCATTGATACTGGAATTATATACAGTATACGGATTTCCGCTATCACTTTTTGCCTTTCCTCTAAAACAAAATTTTAAACCTGGGAAGTCATGATCAGCAGTAAAAAGTAAACGAGGGTAAGACTCTAGAATGCAAGTACTACAAATTTTTACTGCAAATGCATCAATACTATCGTTTCTTGAAAAAGACTTGGAATTAGCATCTACTGTTAACTCACCATAAGCCTCACTTATGAACTTGAAGTTAGATTCATTTTCAGATTGATTACTTTCACCAAACAAAACATGTGCAGCAGTTAGAACATAAAAGTTATTCTCATTTTTTATGAGTACACCACTCCCCATATGCTCTCCATTATTTTTTTGAATAAAGACGGTCAATTTTGGGAGTTCTTTTATCCAGCTCATAGCCACTCTACCTCACTGATTTCACTAAATATTACATTATATTTTTTTTTATCATCATAACTCATAAGGTTGCCATTTCGAGATTCTATTCCCGATATAGGGTGGTTGAAATAAAACGTAATTGACTCTGAACCATTGCGATCACATAAAACGGCTATTTTAGCCAATGTGGTAGGACTTGGATGTTTTGCTTTAGCTTTCCCACCATTTGTACTTATCCAATAATTTGAACAAGAAATAAGGTTCAGTAATCGATTTGAGATACTTTTAGAACTTCCATGATGGGATAGTTTTACTAAATCCACGGCTAGTTTATTACTACTTGAGTGACCTAAGTTTTCCAAATGGTTTGCGATAACTTCTGGGTGAGCGTCTGATAAATATAAAAGTTTTCTCTGCTTGTAATGAAGGATAAAAGCAATTGAACAAGCATTCACAATATCAGAGTTAATATTTAAAAATTCGTCCTTTTTAGATATTAAATGTGAAACATCATGGTCGTCTGAATTAATAGAAATTTTTATATCTTTATCTGCACTACCTTGTTGAAATTTCTGCTGATGTAACATTATTAAATCATTTTTGGTTGGAGAAATAATTTCCAAAAATAAATCTTTAGTTATGTTTAATGTTTGCCCTTGGATTAACGTAGATACCGGGATTTGTTTTTGGCTAAGTAGTTTATCGACTGTCTTAGCTTGCCTTACAGATATGTCTCCATGTGAATCTGTAAGAGGGATTTGGTCAGATGAATTTAAGTATGCTTTTTGAAGAGAAAATATTTTAGGCACATCTTCAAGTAATGGTATTGCTCCCAAAATATGGTCTTCATCTATATGGGTTAATATTATAAAGTTTGCTTCTTTTGTATGCTTAATTATTTGATGTTTATATGTAATTTTTAAGCCACAATCAACAATAAAGGTAATGCCCTCTTCTATATCCCTAAAAAGAAAACAATCCCCATGATTAGCTTTTAGGCTTTTTATTAACAATCCCAAATTTAAATTCCATTTTTTGGACGGATAAAAGTCCAATTTACTCACCCTAATTGAATATTTGATATGTACTCAGAGTAAGTATGCTAAAGAGTGAAGCCAGTAAATAACCGACTAATTTTATCTATTAAGTCTATTTCCTATAAATCAGTCATAGTTACTAAAAAGCTGACGAATCCAATTTTTTGCGAAATTTAGTGTATCAAATTGGCAATAGAAATATAGAAGCAAGTTGTTAATTGTCTGATCTTTTTAACTAATTGGCTAGAAAAACACCTTTGAGTAATTCAAAAATACGTACTGCTACGTCTTAAAACACCATTCTTAATTAATTTCTATATAAATAAAGCACTTAATTTATTTTTGGAACTTTTTGGAATAACAAAAAAATCCTCACGCACAAAAAGTTATTAAAACATCATTTAATATAACCTTTATTAAATAAAGGTTTTTTTGCTCAAATTTATAAGTCCATCATTTCTTTTAATATTTCGACAAAACATTAATTTAGTTATATTTATACATCTAGTTTATTTAATTTAACCGTATATATATCAAAACTTTAACTAAGAATTCACCCCTTGAAAAATTCAGTTTTTCAGTTTTACTTAATAGTAGTTCTTAAATTCGTATCAACATGGTCAATGGTGGAAATTATGGATAAACAGCCTAAAAATGAACAAACATTAAAAAAGCAGCAAATTACTTTTCACCCTATTGAAAAGTCGTTAGCGGTTGAGTCATTAAGGAAAGACTTTAAAACAGTCTTAAAACAATCCGTTATACAAAATTTACCTTTGATCATAAATGAGTTCGCTAATGAACTACTTAAAGACAACTTAAATAAAAGTGAGAAAGGCCATGAAAATCAGCAAACTAAGTAAAGCAATAGGATACTTACGTACAGCAACCTCTACGGAAGATAGCGAGGAAAATTCTTTGTATAATCAGAAAAAAGATATTTTGAGTTGGGCTAAAGAAAACGATATAGAAATTGAAAAGTTTTACAGTGATGTGGGATCTGCTTTTAAAAGAAAACGCCCTCTTCTAGAATTAATGATTGAGGAAATAGAAAAACGCATAGTTACTCCAGATGCTTTGATTGTTGCCTCAAACAGTAGATTATCACGTAATTTAGAAACAATAGAACAGCTAAAAATTTTTTTAAACAACAAGAATATCGAATTTATTTCGGTTAACGAATTACTCTCTAATCCCCTTAGTACAGCTTTTTATTTAGAAGCCTTCATTGGTCTGTCTAATGAATTACTGCGTAAAAGAAACTCCAAGAATGTACATAATTGGTTGAACGATAATGCTCGAAAAGGCTATTTTACAGGTGGGATAATACCATTCGGATACCAAACAGCACCTGTGAAAAATAATGAGAGAAGAAAAGAGCTTATTAGAAATCCGTGCGAATCAGTGATAGTTGAGGAAATTTTTAGACTAGCCATATCAGGGCTTTATGGGACCCCTTTTAAAATTAAAGAGATTTCTAACTACTTAAACAAAAGAAATAGAAAATACCGAAGTAAACGTTGGACTGAAAGATTTGTTTCATCAATATTGAAGAACACTCTTTATCATGGTGAACGGGTTTGGGGTAAAACTAGAGGTTTTAGTTACAAAAATGTGAAACCTATTGTAACTAAAAATCAACCAATTATATCAAAACAAATCTTTTTAAAAGTTCAAAAAATATTAGCCAAACCAATCAAGATTAAAGGAGTTAAATATTATGCCAGTTAAAACAATGTTTAAAGCCCTTTTTAAAGCCATTGGGATGATACGTGTATCAACAGATATGCAAGCAAAAACTAATGACTCATTTGATGGTCAAAAAAGAGATATTTTAAAGTGGGCAAAAGAAAACGGATTTGAAATAGAAAAATTTTATTATGAGCCAGGAAATTCAGCTTATAGAGGTAAAAGACCAATACTAGATTTAATTCTGCATGAAATTAATGAGGGCATAGTTTCACCGAATGCTGTAATCGTCTTTTCCTATTCCAGGTTTACACGCAATGCTTCAATCACAGGAGGCTTTAAGAAAAGTTTACAAAATAAAGATATACCGATTTTATCTGTTACTGAACCAATGCCTGAGGACGAAGATACAGCTTTTATTTCTCAAACAGTTATCGATATGGTCAACGAGATACAAAGTAGAATGAACTCTAAAGTCGTTCAGAATAGACTAAATGATACAGCTAATAAAGGTTACTTTACTGGCGGGACCGTACCCTATGGTTATTCATCCGTACCAATAACCATTCCAAATACAAGTATTGAAAAGAAGGTGCTAGCTAGAAACACAGAAGAGTCGGTTGTTGTAAAAGAAATTTTTGATTTAGCTGAAACAGGTGTCAATGGAAAACCATTAGGGGTTGAAAATACGGCTAGGCATCTTAATAACAAAGGCATTAGTTACAGAGGTAAGGAATGGAATAAGAATAAAATATCTGACATTTTGAAGAATACTCTATATTACGGTAAGCGGGTTTGGGGTACAAAAAGAATCACGAGAGCGAAAGAAAATCCCCCCATTATTATAAACATACCACCCATCATATCTGAGGAACAATTTTTATCCGTTAGAAAAGGAGCTTCTGAACGACTTCCGTTCTCCAAAGATAAAGTAGCTATTAATAAGTTTAGTAAAGGAATCAGATCAAAAACGTTGCTAACAGGAATCCTGCAATGCCAGTATTGCGGTGCAAACTTAAGAGTAAGCTATAGTAACAAAAAGTTAGCTAACGGAGATGTCAATAAACATACATATTACGGCTGTCCTAATCATGCCAAGAAGAAATGTGTGTGTCCATATTTTATAAAAGAGGAGATAGATAAAGTAATTATCGACTCAATACTTTTAAATATTCTCAACAAGAAAGTGATTGTAGAGATTATTGGCGAAATTAAAGACAAAATATCAGAGGTAACAAAACATGATGCAGCCAATTTGTTAAAGCTAAATAAAAAACAGTCATCACTAAAGCTTAAAATTAACAAGCTGTATGACATGGTAGCCGAAGAAATATTAGAATTAGATGAAACACTAAAAGGAAACTTAAACAACAATAAGACAGCTTTACAGAATGTTAATTATTCTATAGATGAAATTAAGTCCAGATCAAAGCTTCCGCTTAGAAAGTTTGGCAACGCCCAAATAACCTGTTTTATAAACGCAATAATTAAAGTGTTCGTTCGTTCTAATGAAGAAAACTCTAAGCAAATACTACTAAAAGTTATAGACAAGATTTTAGTCGGAAAAGACAAAATAGAGGTTATTGGAGCTAGATTCAAGCTTGCGGAATTTGTTTCTAAAACAAAAATGGGCACCTCTAATGAGGTGCCCACCTTCGTATCAATGTGGCGGTGAAATAGAGATTTGAACTCTACTCGAAGGTTTAGTGCTATAAACCTTATTTAAAATTTCTAACTATCAAAAAGCAAAAAACCGCTAATCTTTCTATTAGCGGTTTTTCTTTGTTTGGCGGTGAAATAGAGATTTGAACTCTACTCAAGGTTTAGTGCTATAAACCCTTATTTAAAATTTCTAACTATCAAAAAGCAAAAAACCGCTAATCTTTCGATTA
>NZ_JACGVS010000032.1:0-27846 GCF_014077345.1 Colwellia sp. BRX8-4 | reverse complement strand
GATAGTTTATTGATAGTTTATTGATAGTTTATTGATAGTTTATTGATAGTAAAAGCAAGGACACTTTCAGAAGAAATCAACAAATTTTAAAATAATACCATTAAAAAAAGAGGTAAATTAATTCAAGCGCTGAACACTTTTTACTTATTAGCATAAAGAAGCGCCACCATAATATTAAAACCACTTTTAAAAAGCTTGTTTGTTATTCGCCAAGCTATCATTGGGGTTTAACAGCAATTATAATTAAAGAATAAAATAGGTGATTATCAAAAAGAACGATAATTACAGGCTAATAACACACTAACTTAACTAAAAAAGCATTTCTATATTCTTTTTTTGTATATAAGTTAACAAAATATCACTTCTTTTATTTCTATAAAGCGCTAACCTTGTGCTATTAAAGTAAATAAAGCTTTATTAAGGAGCTACCATGACGACAATATTTGAAGATAACTCAACCACTATAGGTAAAACGCCTTTAGTAAAACTTAACCGTGTAACTACCGGTAATGTTTTTGCAAAAATAGAATCAAGAAATCCAAGTGCGAGTATTAAGTGTCGTATTGGTGCAAACATGATCTGGGATGCAGAGAAGAAAGGCTTATTAACACCTGGTAAAGTAATCGTTGAGCCAACAAGTGGTAATACCGGCATAGCCCTTGCCTTTGTTGCTGCAGCTCGAGGTTATGGTATTACGTTAACTATGCCACATACCATGAGTTTAGAACGCAGAAAGTTATTAGCGGCTTTAGGGGCTAAACTTGAATTGACCGATGGCGCCAAAGGTATGAACGGTGCTATAGCTAAAGCGCAAGAAATTAAAAATTCAGATCCAGACAAGTATGTTTTATTGGGGCAATTCGACAACCCTGCCAACCCTGAGATCCATGAAAAAACGACCGGTCCAGAGATCTGGGCAGATACCGATGGTAAGATTGATATTTTTGTTGCCGGTGTTGGAACAGGCGGTACCATTACCGGTGTTAGTCGTTATATCAAAAATATTGCCGGCAAAAACATTATGTCTGTAGCTGTTGAGCCTACTGACTCACCGGTTATTAGCCAAAAAATGGCGGGTGAAGCATTAACACCTGGCCCACATAAAATTCAAGGTATTGGTGCTGGTTTTATTCCTGGTAACTTAGACTTAAGCATGATCGATGCTGTTGAAAAAGTGACCAACGATGAAGCCATGGCAATGTGTCACCGCCTAATGAAAGAAGAAGGTATTCTTGCAGGTATTTCTTCAGGTGCCGCGGTTGTTGCCGCTAAACGTTTAGCTGAGAAACCTGAAAACAAAGATAAAAATATCGTTGTTATTTTAGCAAGTTCCGCTGAACGTTACTTATCAAGTCCATTATTTAGTGATGAGTTCACTGATAAAGAGCTTGTACAATAGTATTGACATCATCAAAATAAAAAAGACGCTGAGGCGTCTTTTTTTTGTTTTATCAATCAGCAATAAAGCGAGCAATCGCCGGATGAATTAAGCCACTATGGCTTACCGGTCCCATATGTCCGGTTGGAAAACGTTGATGTTCAACATTGGGTAAATTGGCTTTAATTTGATTGGCTAATGATTGACTCAGTTCAGGGCTGTGTTCCCCTGTCATCATTAACACTTTACAAGTAAGACCACTTAGATCGGTTAAAGTATATTTCTCTGATATTAAACCTTTAAAGTCTAAACTCACCTTAGGCATATCTCTTGCCATTATATCCTGAACTTTTTGTGGTAATGCTTTGAAAAAACCTGTTTTGTTCCAAAAATCAGTGAATATCTCTGCCGCCTGATACCTATCATCGATATTAACTTTATTAGCAAAGTTATCCGCTAACATTCGAGCGTCACTACTTTGTTCAAGTAAATGAAACGCAACCGGCTCATATAAAGAAAGACTTAATATTTTTTCTGGATTCTCAATGGCTAGCTTTAAGGCAATCGCGCCGCCACAAGAATGCCCAACCAAGTGAAAAGACTGATGTTGAGCAACATGAGTAATAATTTTTTTAATACGGTTAATTTCAACATCAAAATTATAATTTAACTCATCAGCGACTTTTTCTGCATTACCATAACTGAGCAAATCAATATTGATGACTAAGTAGTGAGGTTCAAGCAGTTTGACTAAAGGCTGCCATTGCCTGGCTGAACTTAGCGAACTATGAAGAAGTACAACCGGTGTTCCCTGCCCTGAAATATAGGCACCTTTTAGTAGATTATTTATGGTCATTGCAGCTATTGATTAGCGATAAAACACCATTATCAGCTTAATCTAACAAATGTCAAAGTGAAATAACACTCAATCTATTGTCGCGCAATTAAAAAAGATACGGCTATAAAAGTTTACAAAGTAAATAAATAAAACTTCACACTTTTGCTGACATTAAATTATTTAATGTGATAAAAATTGGTTAACTCAAACTTTCAACGAAATTAACTTAACGTCGTTTTGAAAAAGTCGTCTGAAAAAATACAATAATAAAGAGTATTCATGGATATAAATCTTCAAGGTAAAAGCGCATTGGTCTGTGGTTCAAGTCAAGGGATCGGTAAAGCCTGTGCAATTGAACTTGCTCAATTAGGCGCTAACGTCACACTATTCTCACGTAATCAAGCAGCCCTTGAATTAGTCAAAGCTGATCTTGATAAATATCAAGGTCAAAAACATCAAGTATTAGTCGCTGACTTTTCGAATACAGAACAAGTAAAAACCGTGATCAATGCGCATATTAACGCATCGGGTGGTTATGATATTTTAATCAATAATACCGGTGGACCCGCACCTGGACCGGCCAATGAGGCTGGTGTCGATGAATTTATCAACGCCTTCAATTTACACTTAGTGTCCAACCATCACTTGGTTCAAGCGCTTATCCCTGGTATGAAAGAAAAGCAATATGGCCGTATTATCAATGTTATTTCTACGTCTGTTAAGCAGCCGCTCAATGGCCTAGGTGTTTCTAATACCATACGTGGTGCGGTGGCGAGCTGGGCGAAAACCTTAGCAAATGAATTGGGTGAATTTGGTATTACTGTCAATAATGTCTTACCCGGGGCTACTGCAACCGCTCGTTTGGATGCTATTATTTCAGGGAAAGCCAAAAAACAAAACATTTCAATTGAACAGGCTACGCTTAACGAAAAAGCAATTATTCCTATGCGCCGTTTTGCTAAACCCGAAGAATTTGCAGCTGCGGCCGCTTTTTTAGCATCGCCTGCTGCTGGCTATATCACAGGTATTAATTTACCCGTCGATGGTGGCAGAACCTCGTGCTTATAAGGTTTACTTTAATAAACAATAGCTAGAGGAATAATAATGCTCAATGAAAATAATATTATTGAAAACTTTATTGATGGCCAATATCAAGCGCCCGTCAATAATAATTATTTAGATAATATTGAGCCGGCCACGGGGCTAGTTTATGGCCAAATCCCCAATAGTGATATCGCTGATGTTGAACAGGCTGTTGCAGCAGCAGAGCTTGCCCTGCCCGCATGGCAGGCTTTAGCTTTAGAACAACGTGCCGACTATTTAATTGCCATAGCACAAGAAATTGAAAACCAACTTGAATCCTTAGCACTTGCCGAAGCCACAGACAATGGTAAACCGGTTTCTTTAGCGAGAATGGTAGATATTCCACGTGCGGCAAGTAACTTTAAATTCTTTGCTCATGCCTGTTCGCAATTCGCTAGTGAATCTCATGCGATTGCTCATACGGCAATCAATTACACTTTGCGCCAACCTGTTGGTATTGTCGGCTGTATTTCCCCTTGGAATTTACCGCTGTATTTATTTACTTGGAAAATAGCACCAGCACTCGCTGCAGGTAATTGCGTGATTGCTAAACCCTCTGAAATAACCCCAAAAACGGCGGCAATGCTCGGCGCTATTTGTCTGAAAGTCGGTTTGCCTAAAGGTGTTTTAAATATATTACACGGAACAGGTGCAAGCGTTGGCGCTGCAATATGTAACCACCCTAAAATTAAAGCGATCTCATTCACTGGTGGCTCAGCAACGGGTGCAGCAATAGCAACTCAGCTTGCACCACAATTTAAAAAACTATCATTAGAATTAGGTGGGAAAAACCCAGCATTAATTTTTGATGACTGTCATTTTGAAAGTACTGTTGAAGAAGTCTTTCGCGCCAGCTTTGCGAATCAAGGTCAAATTTGCTTATGTGCTTCACGTTTATATATTCAACGGGGCATATATGAAAAATTCAAAAAAGCATTAGTTGCAAAAGCACAAGCGCTTGTGCCACAAGACCCTTTACTTAATGAAACAAAAATGGGCGCGATTGTCTCCAAAGCTCACTTAGAAAAGGTACTTGGCTATATTGATTTAGCTAAAAAAGAAGGGGGTACTATTTTAGCGGGCGGTGAACAAGTGCTATTACCTGGTCGCTGTAAACAAGGTTATTTTTTACAACCGACTATCATTGAAGGCTTAAGTAATGATGCAAGTTGCAACCAGCAAGAGATCTTTGGCCCTGTTATTACCTTACAACTGTTTGATACTGACGAACAAGCGCTGGCACTTGCCAACGAAAGCCAATATGGCTTAGCGGCGACTATTTGGACGCAAAATATTAATAGAGCGCATCAACTCGCTGAACAAATAAATACCGGAATTGTGTGGATCAATTGTTGGTTACTGCGTGATTTACGAACGCCTTTTGGTGGTATGAATCATTCAGGTGTTGGTCGAGAAGGTGGTTTAGAAGCCATGCGATTTTTTACTGAACCCAAAAATGTATGCATAAAATACTCATAGGCTCAAACTAAATAAATACCGGAATTGTGTGGATCAATTGTTGGTTACTGCGTGATTTACGAACGCCTTTTGGTGGTGTGAATCATTCAAGTGTTGGTCGATAAGGTGGTTTAGAAGCCATGTGATTTTTTACTGAACCCAAAAATGTATGCATAAAATACTCATAGGCTCAAACTAAATAAATACCGGAATTGTGTGGATCAATTTTTGGAGGTATGAATCATTCAAGTGTTGGTCGATAAGGTGGTTTAGAAGCCATGCGATTTTTTACTGAACCCAAAAATGTATGCATAAAATACTCATAGGCTCAAACTAAATAATGAACCAAATTTGTCATAAATTTAAATCTTCAGGAGCAATATTTGCCAGCGTATTAGGCTGCAAATGGACGCTTATTTAACCTATTTCCTCTGGTATGCCTTAGGGTGTTTTTCGGTGATTTCGAAATTCCCTACTCAGTCGTACTCAAGTCTACACACAATTAAAATAAATAAAGAACAAAGGTCTTTGATTGATTTTTGTCTACACTTATAACCATAAAAATATATTAATTACATCAGGATCCCTTATGAGCGATGTTAAAATTAAAACGTCTTTGAACCCGAAAATAATTAACGCGGAACAAGCACCAAAACCGGTAGGTTTATACCCTCACGCCCGACAAGTAGGCGACTTATTATTTCTTTCTGGTGTTGGCCCAAGAAAAGCGGGTTGCAAAGATATCCCTGGGGTTGTACTTGACGAGCAAGGTAAAATTAAAAGTTACGATATTGAAGCGCAATGTCATAGTGTATTCACCAATATTCGCTTAATTCTTGAAGCGTCAAATGCAAACTGGATGGACTTGGTTGATGTCACCGTATTTTTAACCAATATGGATGACGACTTCACCACCTACAATCGTATTTACGCAGAATACTTTGCCGATAACCAACCTTGTCGAACCACGGTTGAAATTAACAAATTACCAACGCCCATTGCCATTGAACTTAAATGTATCGCTGCGTTGAATCAACATAAAAAGCCTCATACTAAAACGACGGGGGAATAGTCATGTCAACGTTAAAAAACAGCATCGCTATGCCTTTTAATTTACATGCTTGGATTGATGAACATCGCCATTTACTTAAACCTCCCGTTTGTAATAAACAAATTTTTGAACAAGACAATTTTATTGTAATGATTGTCGGCG
The DNA here is from genome assembly GCF_014077345.1 of Colwellia sp. BRX8-4. Lineage (NCBI taxonomy): Bacteria > Pseudomonadati > Pseudomonadota > Gammaproteobacteria > Alteromonadales > Colwelliaceae > Colwellia > Colwellia sp. BRX8-4. The sequence goes on along the minus strand of NZ_JACGVS010000032.1, from coordinate 21,876 downwards.
GCCCAAATAATCGTAACGATTATCACTATAACGCAACCCCTGAATTATTTTATCAAATTGAAGGCGAAATGGTGCTTTCAGTGATTGATGGTTCGGTTGAAAAGAATGATCATCATGATCCTAAAAATTTTCAGGATATAAAAATTAAAGCTGGCGAGATATTCTTACTTCCACCAAAAATGTTGCATTCCCCACAGCGCTTTGAAAATAGCGTAGGTTTAGTGGTTGAACAAAAGCGAGCAAATAATCAAAAAGATGCACTTTATTGGTTTTGTCCTGACTGCAAAAAACAACTCTACACAGAAGCTTTTTATCTCGACAATATAGAAACAGACTTACCTAAAGTATTCACCCGTTTTTATGACACACCTGACAATTGCACTTGTCAGCAATGTGGCACAACAGTGACGAAGGGATAAGTTATGTTAAAGATAGATATTCACACGCATATATTACCGAAGACCTGGCCTAATTTACGTGAAAAATACGGTTACGGGGGGTTTGTCAGTTTAGATCATCATAAATGTGGCTGTGCCCGAATGATGGTTGATGAAAAGTTTTTTCGTGAAATAGACCATAATTGTTGGGACCCTAAAGTTCGACTTGACGACTGTAAAAAGCACCATGTAGACGTACAAGTACTTTCAACGGTTCCTGTGATGTTTAACTACTGGGCAAAACCGAAAGATACTCTAGATTTATCGATGTATTTGAATGATCACATTGCCGGCATTGTTAACGACCACCCTAAGCGTTTTGTAGGGTTAGGTACTTTACCTATGCAATCGCCAGACCTTGCAATAAAAGAACTTGAACGTTGCATGAAAATTGGTTTGTCGGGCATTCAAATTGGTTCTCATATTAATGAATGGAATTTAGACCAAAAAGAGTTATTCCCTATTTTTGAAGCCGCACAAGACTTAGGTGCAGCAGTTTTTGTTCACCCATGGGACATGATGGCGAAAGAAAAAATGCCTAAGTATTGGTTGCCATGGCTCGTTGGTATGCCTGCAGAGTCAAGCTTAGCGATATGCTCGATGATCTTTGGCGGCGTACTACAACGTTTACCTAAACTAAAAATAGCCTTTGCTCATGGTGGTGGTTCATTTCCATCAACTATTGGTCGTATTGAACACGGGTTTAATGTTCGTCCTGATTTATGTGCGGTTGACTGCCCAATTAACCCACGAGATTTTCTTCCTCAAATTTATCTAGATTCATTAGTACATGATGAATTAGCACTGAAATATTTAGTCGATTTGATGGGGCCAGACAATATTGCCTTGGGTACTGATTACCCATTTCCATTGGGTGAATTAGAACCTGGAAAGCTTATCGAGAATAGTCAGTTTTCTGATGATATTAAAGAAAAGTTACTGCATGGTTCAGCGCTTAAATGGTTAGGATTATCAAAAGAGCAATTTTTATGAGTATCGCGAACACGAAAGTTAACGTTAAAAATAGCACGATAAAAATAACCATAGAACTTCAAAATGCTAGTTATCAAGTCAATATAGCAAACTCATGGTCATTGGCTATTCCTGTTAACTTTAATCAACCAACGCAACAGCCTAATCACTTTTCTGCAAATGCGGCTCTAGCCAGTCCAATGCAAGCGGGGGATTTTGTTGGTGATACGAAACAAGGTGGCAGTTGCAATGTAAATGAATTGACGATTAATCCGCATTGTAACGGTACTCACACAGAATCTATCGCACATATTTGTGATTTTTCAATGAACAGTCATGCTGTCAATAATGGTATCAACAATGAAACGCAGGCAAAGACATTAGCAGAGCTTAACTTACCCGCGTTAATGCCCTGCGCTGTAATATCATTAACACCTGAATTAGCTATAGAAAGTAAGGAGAATTACAGCCCTGACTTTTCTATACATGATGTCATCATCAGTAAATCTGCACTTAAGAAAGCACTTGTTGATTATCACAATGAGCAATTACAAGCGTTGGTTATTCGAAGTTTGCCAAATAACAGTAGCAAAAAAAATCAAGCTTATAACAGTGAGAATCAACCTGCTTTTTTCAGCCGTGAAGCCATTTTATATTTGAATGAACGCGGTGTTGAACACCTAATAGTAGATCTGCCATCAATTGACCGCTTACATGATGAGGGATTAATGACTTGTCACCATTTATTTTGGCAAGTTAATGAAGGTAGTCAGCAAGTAAACGAAAATAGCTTAGTGAATAAGACGATTACCGAAATAGCGTTTATTGATAATGAGATCCCTGATGACTTTTATTTTATCAATATTCAAACACCTGCTTTTCATAATGATGCAGCACCAAGTCGCCCAGTCCTATTTTCAACAAAAGAATTTAATGCTAAAGAAATGAGTAAATAACTTATGCCTATTCCCAATAAAACAATAAAAAATAATAAAACGACATTAGCATACGCCCAAACACTAGATCTTAATGATCCGTTAGCGAAAATACGCGACCAGTTTGCCATTCCTAAACAAGCCAATGGTGACGATGAATATTACTTCACAGGAAATTCCCTTGGTTTACAACCCAAACTTGCTCGAGAATATGTTATTGAGTTACTTGACTCTTGGGGACAACGAGGCGTAAAAGGTCATTTTGAAGGTGACTTCCCTTGGATGCCCTATCACGAACTTTTAACCGAGCAATCAGCATTATTAGTGGGGGGTAAAAATGAAGAAGTGGTGATGATGAATTCATTAACCACAAACTTACATTTAATGATGGTGAGTTTTTATCAACCCCAAGGTAAACGTACTAAAATACTGATTGAAGATCATGCGTTCCCTTCTGATCATTACGCCGTAGAATCTCAACTAAAACATCACAAACAAGATGTTGATAAGAATATGCTGCTGTGGACGCCAAGAGCAGGCGAAGAATTATTAAACACTGATGATTTATATCAAATTATTGAACAACAAGGCGATGAAATAGCCCTGATATTATTGCCTGGTGTGCAGTACTACACTGGCCAAGTGCTGGATATGAAAACCATCACCGAAAAAGCGCACGCGAAAGGTATCATGGTGGGTTTTGATTTAGCCCACGCCGTTGGCAACATCGAAATGGAACTGCATAACTGGCAAGTCGACTTTGCATGTTGGTGCAGTTACAAATATTTAAACAGTGGTGCAGGCTCTGTTGCTGGTTGTTTTGTTCATGAAACCCATAGCACTAATTCAAACAGTGAAACGCAAGTGAACCGCTTTGCGGGTTGGTGGGGACACGACAAGTCAACTCGATTTAAAATGGAAAACAATTTTAAGCCTATTGCTACAGCTGAAGGCTGGCAATTATCGAACCCTCCCGTATTATCATTAGCGGCTATTCGAGGGTCACTTGATACCATAAAAATGGCAGGCGGGATCAGTGAGCTTCGTAAAAAATCAGTCAAGCTTACCCAATATATGACCGAGTTAATCGCCAGTGAACTCGGCGATAAAATTCGTATTATCACCCCCAGTAATCAAGCTGAACGCGGTTGTCAGTTATCGTTAATGATTAATGTTAAAGGCCTTGACGGTAAAGCTATGTTTAACGCGTTAGAAGAAAATGGCGTAACCACAGATTGGCGTGAACCCAATGTTATTCGAGTGGCTCCCGTCCCTCTTTACAATCAGTTCCAAGATATTTATCACTTTGTCCGACTTTTAAAGGAGTGTTTACAATGAGCGTAAATGTTATATCTAAACCTGCCAATGAAACTAACATCACGGTAGCTGGAGCTGGCCCTATTGGCGCACTGCTTGCAATAATACTCGCTCGAAAAGGCTATAATATTAATTTATTTGAATCTCGCCCAGATTCTCGCCAGCATGATATATACCAAGGAAAATCGATTAACATTGCCCTCTCAGACCGTGGTTGGTTAGCGCTTGAAGCGGTTGGTATTGCTGAACAAGTGCGTAAAGAAGCGCTCCCTATGAAAAAACGTGTCATGCATGGGGTTGATGGAACGATAACAGAGCAAGCTTATGGAAAAGACGACCAAGCTATTTGGTCGGTATCGCGCGCGGGCATTAATGAACAATTACTTAATTTGGCAGAAAAAGAAGCAAACGTAGCGTTGCACTTTGAAAAAAGACTTACCCATGTTGACTTTACTACGGGTTGTTCATCTTTCAGCTTTGATGTGGCACAAAGTAAAGGTCATATTGAAATTGACGCTGATTATATTTTTGGCGCCGACGGTGCTTTTTCAAAAGTACGCCGTCTTGCCCAAGAAACGCCACGCTTTAGCTATAGCCAATCTTTCATGCCTCAGTCTTATATCGAATTAACGATCCCTGCAAACGAAAACGAAACAGGCGATGCGCGTTTTAAGATGGAAAAAGAAGCCCTGCATATTTGGCCAAGAAAAGATTTTATGCTGATCGCTCTGCCCAACCCTGATGGTTCGTTCACTTGTACATTGTTTATGAATTATGAAAGTAAACATGACGGAGCACATTCATTTTTCAACTTAACAAAAAGAAGTCAAGTAGTTAAGTTTTTCAACGAAAATTTTGCCGATGCAATGCCCATACTAGCAGACCCCATCGATGACTTTATGTCCAAGAAAGCTAGCCCACTCTTTTTAGTTAAAGTGGACCCTTGGGTGATCAATAACAAAGTCGCATTAATTGGAGATGCTGCTCATGCAATGGTGCCTTATTACGGTCAAGGCATGAACTGTGGCTTTGAAGATTGCCGAGAGCTTGGTGAAATTATTGATCAATATAAAGGTCAATGGTGCGATATTTTTCCTGCTTATCAAAAACAGCGAAAAATAAATGCTGATGCTATTACTGAATTAGCTCAGCGTAATTTTGTTGAAATGAGTGAGCTCTCTGGTGACAGTAATTTTCTTTTGCAGAAAAAAATTGAAGCTAAATTTCATCAACTTCAACCTGAACTTTGGGTGCCACTTTATTCTATGGTGACCTTTTGCCCACACTTGCCTTATTCGCAAGCATTAGCAATCGGCGATCAGCAAAAATTAATTATGGCGAAAATAATGCAAATACCTGATATAGAAAGCTGTTGGCAAGACGATTTTGTTTACGAAAAACTGCTACAACTCGTTCAAGAAAACACTAAAAACAAGGATAATCTTGATGTCTAATTCTGGCTGTCCTTTTAATGGTGATGCAAACAAACGTGAAGTAGAAGAAGATATTCATACCGACTTTAACGATGATATGTCCTATGGTAATTACTTGCAGCTTGATAAAGTATTATCGGCTCAGCAACCGTTATCGAAAGAGCATGATGAGATGTTGTTTATTGTTATTCATCAGAGCAGCGAACTCTGGCTTAAACTTGCTGGCCATGAATTAACAAAAGCCATGGAGTGTTTACGCGCAGATGATTTTGGTCCCGCCTTTAAAGTTATCGCGCGGGTAAAACAAATATTCATTCAGTTGACTCAGTCATGGAATATTTTATCGACGCTTACCCCCGTTGATTACTTAAAGTTTCGTGATGACTTAGGACGATCCTCTGGGTTTCAGTCACTCGGATATCGAAAACTTGAATTTCTCTTAGGCAATAAAAACAGTGATATGCTTAACGTCCATAAAAGTGATAATCAAGCCTATCAAGAGTTAGCATTATTACTCAATAGCCCCAGCTTATACGACGAAGTGATTGCCGCATTAGTAAAAGCAGGTTTTAACATTGATGACTGTGTGCTTAATCGCGATGTTAGCCAAGCTTATCAGAGTAATCAGAGTGTGGTAAAAGCATGGCTAATGGTCTATCAGCAACCCGAGAAATTTTTTGAGCTATATGAGCTAGCAGAAAAGCTTGTCGACATCGAAGACTCTTTTCAACAATGGCGCTTTAAACACATGTATACCGTGCAACGGATCATTGGGTATAAGACGGGAACAGGTGGTTCTTCTGGGGTAGGCTTTTTGAAGAAAGCACTAGATGTTAGCTTTTTTCCTGAGTTGTTTGAAGTTAGAACACATTTATAACGTTTCTCATATTGTCATTTCAAGTCAACAGCTTACGAATTATGTTGTTGATTGATTTGGGATATTTACAATAAAGCACTCAACAATGTTGAGTGCTTTTTTTTTAATCAGATTAATTTTTTACTGAGTTTATCTCTAAGCTTTTATTACCTTCTTTATCACGGTTTTTACGTGCTTTGTCAGCTTTCAATTTCATCTGCTGCTTCTGCAAATTAGAAATATCTTTTGGCATCGGCTTACGAGGCATACGTTCGTCAGCCATGGCCGCCTTATATAAAAAGCCAGCAAGAATAACAGAAGCTTGTTTTAGATCAGCCTCTACGACATGGTCAATCGAATCAATATGGGTATGATGCAAACGAGAGCCATAATCTAACTTGTCTTGAATAAATTGAAAACCGGGTAACCCTACATCATCAAAAGACTCGTGATCAGTGCCACCCGTACTTTGATTGGTAATAGTACCGGTACTTAAATCCGAATAAGGGCTGAACCAGTTGCCGAATATTGATTTAGCAGCAACATTACCTTCAGTATAAATACCTCTGAAACGTCCACTACCATTATCCATATTAAAGTATACCGAAAACTTATCATGATCAGCTTTCGTTTCAATCGGCCAACCTTGATCTTTCCATAAATAACTGGGTAATGCTTGCTCATTCTTATCAGTAGGTTTAGGACGGGTCGCAAAGTGTTCATCAACATAAGCTGCCGAACCAAATAACCCTTGTTCTTCACCCGACCATAAACCAATACGTATGGTACGTTTAGGTTTAAAGTTTAATGCTTGCAAAATACGAACAGCTTCCATTGAAACCGCCACACCCGCACCGTTATCAACAGCACCATCACTGGCATGCCACGAGTCTAAGTGGCCACCGACCATAACTATTTCAGGGTTTTTATCACTCCCTGGAATTTCTGCAATGGTATTGTAAGCATTTCGGTCGTTATCATGAAAACGCGCATCGATATTGAGCGATAATTTAGGTGTCTTACCATTATCTATCATTCGAGATAATAGGTTGTAATGTTCGGCTTCTATAATAAGTGCTGGTACTGGAAAGGTTTTACCGACACGATGGTCACTACCAAAAACGTTAATTAAGCCACCTTGACGCCAGCTACGATATATAACACCGGCAACTTGCTCTTCTTTTAAAAAATTACTGAGCGTGGCTTGAAAATTATAACGCTGCATTGCGCCATCTCTTCGGTCAGCAGTTACCCATGGAGAGTGACTTGGCGCTCGCATTACGTCAAATTCTGTCAATGTAGAAAGCTCTCCAGAGTCATAGCGTTGGAAGACACTGTTCTCAGGCGCTTCAATATTTTTACCCGCGCCCATCATAATGATCTTACCTTTTAGCTTACCTTTATATTGTGCTAAGTCAGTTATTGAAGCCGCATCAAAGATAACAACATCTCCTGTTACTTCTCCTTCAGTGCCCGGTGTCCAAGCAACAGGAATACCGTGTAAAGAAACTTCACGCGGACTCAATAGGTCAATGGAAGCAGAGTCATGTGACCAGCCTCGCCCAAACTCAAAAGGGTCTAAATAAGCATTTTTTAATCCCCACCCCTTTAACTTCTCTAAAGTCCAATTATTAGCTTTCTTCATCTGAGGAGAGCCAGATAAACGAGGGCCTATTTCATCGGTTAATTGCTCTAATGTGTGCATGACTTCAGAATTATAAAAACCTTCTGCCCTTATTTTATTCGCCATATCTAAGTCATCACTTGCATAAGCAGTCGATAAAGAAAGGCATAATAAAGATAATACGAATTTTTTCATTATTGTTTCCTAATTATTATATTTTTTGTCATGATTAATTTAGTACAAAAAATAATAATTAAAAAGACAGATAAGACGAACTCCATCGAATAAGAGACCGTTGGTATTAACTGAGAAGCAGCAGGTAATAATAAGGTTAAGTAGCAGCGCAGTCTTTATATTCACTTTACATTAACCATTTTAATTTAAAACATTAACAAAACATCTACTTAGCTTAATTTTGCAAAAAATAACATAACAACTTCCTATAAAGTAAACTATGTTAAAACGTATAAAAATAGATACTTTCTATTTAGAAATGTGTAAATTTCGGCTACCCTAACTGGTATCAAAATAACAATAAAATTTAGTTTACCTAAAAAACATCGCACTCTTGGAGAATATTAATGAATTTGTTCAAAAATTCCACTTTGGCTACAGCGGTTAAACTCGCTGTTTTAACATCAACGGTCGGTTTTTCTGCAGCTACTTTAGCTGAAGAAAACGCCGAAGAAAAAGTAGTTGGTTTAGAAATTATTGAAGTAACCGCGCGTAAAAGAGTAGAAAATGTTCAAGAAGTTCCTGTAGCTATTAGTGCGCTCCAAGGTGAAAAACTGAATGTGTTAAGTTCTGCTGCTATGGACATTCGTTTTTTAAATGCCCGCGTGCCGAGTCTTTCTGTTGAATCTTCTTTTGGTCGTACTTTTCCACGTTTTTATATGCGTGGTTTAGGTAATTCTGATTTTGATTTAAATGCATCACAGCCAGTTTCTTTAGTTGTTGATGAAGTTGTGCAAGAAAACCCAATTTTGAAAGGTTTTCCAATATTTGATGTTGGCCGCGTAGAAGTATTACGTGGTCCACAAGGGACACTATTTGGTCGTAACACCCCTGCCGGTTTAATTAAATTTGAATCAGTAAAACCATCACAAGATTTTGATGGTTTTGGCTCACTTTCATACGGCAGTAATAACACTACCGATATGCGTGCGGCTGTTGGTGGAGGGTTAACTGATAAATTATCTGCTCGTGTTTCATTACTTAATCAAACCCGAGATGACTACATAGATAACCAAGCACCCGGTTTTGAACAAAAAGAAGTTTTAGGTGGCTACACCGACAAAGCGGCTCGTATTCAATTTCTTTATGAAGATGACGCTTTCACAGCATTATTTAATTACCACATGCGCGACTTGGATGGCAAGCCGGTTGCTTTCTATGCAAATGCGTTTAAACCTGCAAGTAACGAATTAGTCAGTAACTTTGAAAGAGATACTGTTTACCATGACTCGGCATCAAGAGCGACACAACAAGTTGAAACCGAAGGCGGCAGTTTAAAGTTGGAATTTGAATTAGGTGAATTTACCCTAACCTCAATTTCAGGCTATGAAAGCGCTGAGCTTTATTCTCGTGCCGATGTTGATGGTGGTTATGGCGCAGTTTATGCTGAGCCTTCAGGACCTGGTATTATCGCACTTGATTCAGAAACAGCCGATGCTATTCCAGATCACGAGCAACTAACACAAGAAATTCGCTTATCAAGCAACTTTGATGGCCAATTTAATTACCAAGTGGGCGCATTTTATTTTAATGAAGATTTAACCATTGAAAGCTTTGCCTTCGATCCTTTATTTAGCAGTGGCGCACAAACGGGTTACGTTATTCAAGAGCAAGAAACGACTGCATGGGCTGTTTTTGGTTCGTTTGATTATGACTATAACGACAAAACCTCAGTAACCTTTGGCTTACGTTATTCTGATGATGACAAAGACTATAGCAACCAAAGAACGAAGTCTCCATTGGCATGGTTAGGTTTTCCTGATGTAGTATCAGGTGAAGTAAATCCAAGCGATTCACATGTTAGCTGGGATATCAGTGTTACGCATAAATATACCGATGACATAAACTTATATGCACGTATTGCCGACACGTTTAGAGCACCAAGTATTCAAGGGCGTTCGTTATTCGCCTTTGGAAATGGTATTTCTGTTGCCGACTCAGAAACTATTTTATCTTTAGAAACCGGTATTAAATCTGATATTTTAGATGGCTTTGGTCGTATTAATGCTTCGGTATTTTATTTTACCATGGATGATCAACAGCTAACGTCTGTTGGTGGTGGTGGCAATACGGCGAGTTTACTTAACGCTGAAGAAACGACCGGTTACGGTTTTGAAATCGACTCAGAGTTTATGCTAACCGATAATTTTTGGCTAACGGCGAGTGTTAGTTATAATAATACCGAAATCAATGACAGTGACTTAGCTGTTGCTGCTTGTAAATTATGTACTATTACCGATAATTTCTACACTGATGAGTTGGGCAATAGATTTGCTGAAGTAGATGGTAATAGTTTACCACATGCGCCAGAGTGGATTTTTAACTTTACCTTGCGCTATTCTCGTGAAATTGCAGACGGTGAATTCTATGCCTACACGGATTGGTCTTACCGAGATGACATTAGTTTCTTTTTATATGAATCAAAAGAATTTAATGGAAAATCATTATTTGAAGGTGGCGCACGTACCGGTTATACCTGGGACGGTGATGATAAAGAGTATGAAGTTGCCTTATTTGTTCGTAACATAACTGATGAACAAATCGCTATTGGCGCTGTAGACTTTAGTAACAATACCGCTATTGTTAATGAAGAGCGCTTTTTTGGTGCAGAATTTAAAGTTAATTTCTATTAAGCTAAACGGCTAATTTTAATGATAAAAGGCGACTATGATTAGTCGCCTTTTTTATTTTTAATGCCTATATACGAGACTCATAGCCCTGAATTTTTGGTATTTAATAAGTGAGTTTAAAGAGTAATTCAGCCAAATCGGGTTGCCACTGAAAATCTGTTAACTTAACACGATTACCTATAACAACCACTTGCTCCTCTTGAAGCAGTGCGCTTTGTTTGGCGAAAAGTTCACTTTCAACAGCAAATGATATTTTCCCTTGAGAGTTAATAACTCTGTGCCAAGGAACACTTTTTTCTTTCCAGCCATCATCAGGGATTTTACCTAACGCTTTCCCGACTAACCTCGCTTTACCGGGCAAGCCAGCAAGATCAGCAACCTGTCCATAGCAAGCGACCTTGCCATAAGGTATTAACTGCACTGTTTGCCAGATACGAGGGTAATTAACGTTTACCGGGCGCTTATTATTTTTTAACATCGTGGCGACTCATCTAATGAAACGGCTTAATTACGGTTGTAAAACACAGTGAGTATTATCACTTCATCTTGCCAACAGACGATAACACGCTACTTAGCAACTTTTACTAAAATAAGAAAATTTACTGAACATTGAACAACTTGTTGTTAATTTATCATCCGCACCAGCCAAATAGACAAATTTTAGCCTATTGAAGTCGGTGTTTTTTGTGTATAATCGCGCGCTATTGACTTACCAGCTTAAATGCACAACCAAGGAATCAGCTTATCCTACAAGCAAATAATATTACCCAACAATTCGGCGCAAAACCTCTTTTTGAAAATATTTCACAAAAATTTGGTGGTGGTAATCGTTACGGTTTAATTGGTGCCAACGGTTGTGGTAAATCAACACTCATAAAAATCTTAGGTGGTGACCTAGAGCAGACCTCAGGCAATGTAAGCTTAGACCCTAACGAACGTTTGGGTAAATTAAGCCAGGACCAATTTGCCTTTGAGCACTTCAGTGTTATTGATACCGTTATTATGGGACATACTGAGTTATGGGCGGTAAAAGAAGAACGTGACCGTATTTATGCTTTACCAGAAATGAGTGAAGCCGATGGCATGAAAGTAGGCGATTTAGAATCAGAATATGCTGAGATGGACGGTTACAGTGCCGAAGCACGTGCCGGCGAACTATTAATGGGCGTAGGAATTGCTGTTAACCAACATTATGGTTTAATGAGCGAAATAGCCCCAGGTTTTAAACTGCGTATATTGTTAGCACAAGCGCTATTCTCAGATCCTGATATTTTATTACTTGATGAGCCAACCAACAACCTGGATATTCATACTATTCAATGGCTTGAAGAAACCTTGAATGCCCGTGATTCAACCATGATCATCATTTCGCATGATAGACATTTTTTAAACAGTGTTTGTACCCACATGGCTGATTTAGATTACGGAGAACTTAGAGTTTTCTCAGGTAACTATGACGAATACATGCTGGCAGCAACACAAGCACGAGCTAACTTACTTGCTGACAATGCTAAGAAAAAAGCGCAAATAGGTGAGCTACAAGCTTTCGTTGCCCGTTTTTCTGCAAATGCTTCAAAAGCTAAACAAGCGACTTCTCGTGCAAAACGTATCGACAAGATCCAACTAGAAGAAGTTAAACCTTCAAGCCGTACCAACCCCTTTATTCGCTTTGAGCAAGAGAAAAAATTATTTCGTAATGCCTTAGTCATAGAAAAATTAAACAAGAAATTTAATGATGCTCATGTACTAAAAGATATTTCTCTTTTGGCTGAAGTCGGTGAACGTATTGCGGTGATCGGCGAAAACGGCATAGGTAAAACCACCTTTTTACGCACTTTATTAAATGAAGTCGGCTACGAAGCAACTTCTGGTGATTTTACTTGGTCTGAAAATTCAAATATTGGTTATTACGCACAAGACCATGAGTTTGAATTTGAGCATGACATGACCTTGTTTGACTGGATGAGTCAATGGCGTCAGCCTACCGACGACGAACAAGCCGTTCGTGGTTATTTGGGGCGTTTATTATTTTCAGCTGACGATATTCTAAAATCAGTTAAAATATTATCAGGGGGCGAAAAAGGCAGAATGCTTTTTGGTAAACTGATGATGCAACTGCCTAATATTCTTGTGATGGACGAACCGACCAACCATATGGATATGGAGTCTATTGAGTCACTTAATATGGCATTAGAGAACTACGAAGGTACCTTAGTGTTTGTTAGCCATGACCGTGAGTTTGTTTCGAGTTTAGCTACGCGTATTATTGAATTAACCAAAGATGGTTACATCGACTTTGCCGGTACTTATGATGAGTACTTAGCAAGCCAAGCATAAATCCCACCCGTTCTATCAATAGATAAAACACCCCTTATTTAGGTGTTTTATCTATTATTTTCACTGCCCTATTTTATATTTTAAGGAAATCCTTTTGCTCAGTTATCGTCATGCTTTTCACGCAGGAAACTTCGCTGATGTTTTAAAACATTCGGTTTTAACGCTCGTACTAGAATATATGGTGCGTAAAGATAAAGGCTTTACCTATATCGATAGCCACTCGGGTGCTGGCATGTATTCACTAAAAGATGAATACGCTCAAAAAACAGCTGAATACAAAGGTGGTATCGCCAAAATTATTGCCGCCCTAACTGATGAGAATTTTCCTGAAGCATTAACACCCTATGTTGAGCTAATTCAGCGCTTAAACACTGAAAATAGTGAGCTAGAAATTTATCCTGGCTCGCCTGGTGTTGCTAAGCAACTGATGCGCCGCCAAGACAGTACTCATCTCTTTGAGTTACACCCTACCGATATTCAACATTTGACAGAATTCTGCACACGCTGGAAAAAATCACATGTAAAACAGTCTGATGGTTATCAAGGTGTATTGGGGTTAGTACCGCCACCCAGTCGCCGGGGTGTCGTGCTTATCGATCCACCCTATGAGTTAAAAGAAGATTACGCTAAAGCGGTTAAGACTATCGTAAAAGCCTATAAAAAATTCAATTCCGGGACTTATATTCTTTGGTATCCTGTGGTTACCCGTGAGCGTATTCATGCTATGGAAAAAGACTTTACCCGTAGTGAAGTGAAAAATTTATTACAAGTTGAATTTTGTTTACAAGCCGACAGTGATGAATATGGTATGACAGGTACCGGCTTATTTATTGTTAATCCTCCTTGGCAGTTAAAAAAGCAGCTCGAAGAGATACTTCCTTTTATGAAGGCAACCTTAGGACAGGCTGAGACTAGCTTTACATTAGCGCAGCTTATTGCTGAATAATTAGCCTTAAGCTAAAATACATGGCGCAGCTAAATTAAGCAGCGCCACTTAGCAAGCTTATCAGCCTTTTATGATCAGTTGATAATTAACAAGCAATAAGATAACTAAAGTTTTGTCGCTACTGCCCTACCTTACAAAGTGCGATATCTATTTGCATTTGAAAATGTACTAACATCATTAAATCTAACACCATTTTCTTTCATCACCTTATGTGCGGTACTTGCTAACATTTGACGCAAATAAAACGGTTGTTGCACAACAAAGTGATGAATGGCATGTGTACCAGCAAAGTTAAAGGTAAAGAGGTTAAGTGGCCAAATAACCAAACCTTTAAAGACTTGCGTTTGCTGCAGTACATTATTTACGCCACCATAGTAGTGCAAATAAGAAGTCACTAAATTTAAACAGCCTGAGCGTAAAAAATTAGGCGCAATAATAATCACCATCAACAGATTGCTCAACGCTGAAAAGGTTTGTAACCATGGCGGATAGATAAAATCGCTGGCAATAAAAAAATCGACACTGTGAAACAATATAAAGCCGTAACCGAAGATATAATAAAGTATCGTCAGTGGGAACCCGCCATTAAAAATACTCAAAAAATTAAAGGCTTTCACTTCTCTATTCAAGTGCTTTCTTTGTAAAATTAGCCCGAATAAACCATCAAACATCACGATATAGCGAACAAGTATATTAGCAATACCATTGCCGACCAATCGTTCTTCTAAATCTTGTTTTGTGCCTGAGGTTTTATGGTGCAGTAAATGAATTTTGCGACGATACCAAGGGTTGATAGTACTTGGGCGCATTAACCAAACAGTGGCCATCATAAGATTATGTATAATAGGTTGCTGACGAAAGTAAAGTTTATGAATTAAGTCATGCTCTAACTCATGAGAGATAGAGGCAAAAATTGCCGCTAACATGATACAAACCCAGGCAGGGATAAAGGCATAGTAATATAATAAGCCACTGGTGATCATGCCTGTAAGTGACAGTAAAAGAATGAGTAAACCAATACTGTCTTGCTTAGCTAAAAACACATATTTTTTGCGTAAGCGCTGTTCTTCGGCTTTAACACCTTGAACAATATTTTTAATTTTTTCAGCGTCTGTTGTTGAACTCATCCTAAGCATTCACTAATTTTTACTCGAAAGGTGATAACTATCGGCATCATTAATCATATTAATTTCTTTCATCACTTCATTGATATCGTGAGACATTGAATATTTTTTTGAAAAGGCAAGAAAAGAAGAGTCAACTTGATCAGACAACGAGAACCCTTCGACTTGTCCATTAACCGCCATATTATCGATGGTTGTATTTGCTATGGCACTATCGGCCACCAATAAATCGACGCGACCGTAAATAAGCATATTAAAGGCATCTTCTAGGCGAGTCGCTTCAACAAACGTTATAGAGGCATCTTTAAAGGCTTTTTCTGAATGGCTATCAACATTAGTTGAACGAACTCTGACAAGTATTTTACTTTTATCAATCAATGGAATACCTTGATAAACAAAATTATCATCTGCTCTTTTGAATATTTCAGAGCCATAAAAATTAATCAAAGGGTATTTAGGAAAACTCAAAAACAAGCTGCGCTCTGGCGTATAAACCGTCGGCATTAATGCATCAAACTTTCCCTGTTCAACCGCTTTTAATGCTCTTGCCCAAGGCATGATGGTAACTGATATTTTAAATTTTCCGCTGGCATTGAGTTTATTCATCGTCTCAATTAACAAGCCCTTGTTTTCACCCTTTTCATTGCTATAAATAAAAGGGCGAATTTCAGGGGCTGCAATAGTTAACGTGATAACTTGTTGCTGTTTGCCATGCTGAGCTTGTGCGTTTAAACAAAGTAAAAAACTACAAATAAAAAAGAAAAATTTCATTTTATTAATACCTTATACTCGAGACGGTTAATCGATTTCAGAATCGCTGTCTATTTCACTAACGGGCGTTACCGTCTTTTTACGCAACACAGGTAACTCACCAACATCTTGAGCAACAAAGACTCTTTTAATGACTTTTTTAGGCTGAGATCTTTGCGGTTTTTCGTTAATTTTCGTTGAAGATTTTGACTTGGCAGCCACTTTTGGCTTTTTAGGTTTTATGCCCTTGAATGTAGCTTTTAAGCTATCAACAACATCAAAGTTAAAGGTTTGCTGTAAAAAACCTTCAACATTTTTAAAACTAATCCAGTCTTTAGGACCAACAAAGGAAATCGCGTCACCGGTGCTACCCGCTCGACCTGTCCGGCCAATACGATGCACAAATTCTTCAGTGTGCTTTGGCATATCAAAGTTAAAGACGTGCGATACGTTAACTAAATCTAAACCTCGAGACGCTAAATCAGTCGTGATCAATATCTTTTGTTGTCCCTTACTAAAGCCATCCATTATTTGATTACGCTGACCTTGATTAAGCTCACCACTTAAGGCGACCGTACTTAAGCTCTGCTCACTGAGCAGCTTTGATAATCTGTCGGTATCACTTCGTGTTGCAGTGAAAATAATCACTTGTTGATAGCTTTCAGTTTTCAAAAAGTGTTCAAGCAAGTCTTGTTTATGGTCTAAGTTATCGCATAGGTAAAAGCGTTTAGTAATATCTTTATGCTCGGTATGTGCAGAGCCTATGGCAATTCGTTTTGGTTTTTTTAATAACGCTAGTGCGAACTCATTGACTTGTGCGTGATCGAGTGTTGCAGAAAACATCAGTGTTTGACGCTTACGATGATCAGCAGCGCTATTAATTTGTTTTAATTGTTTTGAAAAGCCTAAGTCTAACATCCGATCGGCTTCATCAAGAATAAGGAGCTCTAAGCCCTTTAAGTAGAAATGCCCTTGCGATAAATGGTCAGACAATCGACCCGGTGTCGCAACAATAAAGTGAGGGTCTTTGTGCAGTGTTTTTACTTGATCATTAAAGTTTTCACCACCCAAAATAAGCACAGCTTTAAACTGTGAACCGGTGGTAAATAAACGTAGTTGAGTAAAAACTTGTTTGGCTAATTCTCGTGTTGGCATAAGAATAAGAACACGAGGATCACGTTTAGACAAAGCCCTATTTCGAATTAAGCGTTGCATCGCAGGAATAATAAACGCTAAGGTTTTACCTGAGCCAGTTTTTGATGAGGCAATTAAATCATGCCCGGCCATAGCAGCAGGAATAGCTTGCTGCTGAATTTCTGTCGGCTCTAAAAAACCTAAATGCTCAACCGTTGACATTAAACGACTGTCTAAACCAAAATCTGTAAACTGCAAACTACACTCCAAAAAAGAACCAATAAAAACGTTGTTATTATACCCTGCTAACGACAAGAATGACGTATAGTATTTTATCAGGGTGTTAAAAAAATGAAAAACTTAAAAAAGTACCACTGGCTTATTCATCTCATGGCGCTATTAAACATGTTCGTCGCGAAGCCAATCAACATAACCAACAAAAAAGTGTTGCCAAAAATCGTTGGTTTGCGAAAATTCAACCAGTTGTTTACCAAAGGTTTCTAATATCTGAAGATCAAAAATACAGCTTTCATCGGGAAGGTACATGGCAGATTTTTGCTGACACTGTTGATATATCGCCGTTAAGCACTGTTCAAAACCAACCAAAGATGCACTCACTAGGGTTGCTTGCCATTGATTTTCTTCTTCAGCAATCGCGGTATAAACCGCTAAATGTTCATCGGCCAAGTCAATAAAATACGGGTCACCTAATTCGGTATCTGTGGCGATAACAAGCCATGAACTTTGCCAATTGCCGATATCGTTATTAACTAAACTAGCGCCTTTTTTATCAACCGCATAGCCAATCTGGGCTTTATTTAATGTCGCCATTTTAGTAATAACGCTAAAACCCTGTGGACCAAAAAAAACCTCTTTATGTTCAAAGGCTTTTAATCTATTTAATAGTTCGCTTTGGTTCATCTTTAATCTCGTCTTTTTCAATACAATAAGGCCGTTGACAGCTAACCATCAACGACCTTATATCTTGTTAACATAAAACTTTATTTAATTAGCTGTTCGCTATTCTTGCTTCAACCACTTCAATAGCGTGATCAATACGAGCAAGTACTTTATCTTTATCCAATAAAGCCAAAGTAACATCTAAAGAAGGTGAATTACCACCACCAGTCGCCGCAACACGCAATGGCATACCCACTTTGCCCATACCGACTTCAAGCTCTGTTGCCGTATCATTAATTGCCGCATGAATAAGTTCAGGTGACCATTCGCTCAATGCTGCAAGTTTAGCTTTAACCAATATAAGAGGCTCTTTAACAACAGGGCGTAAGTGTTTCTTAACCGCTGATGCTTCTAGTTCGCTAAAGTCTTCGTAAAAGTAGCGAGAAATTTGCGCCATCTCTTTTAAAGTTTTTACACGGTCGGCTTGAATTTTAACGATTTCTTCAAGTGCTGGACCACTTTCAATATTGATACCTTGCTCATTCATGTGCCAGGCTAAATGTGTTGCAACATAACTTGGCTCCATAGTTTTCATATAATGTTGGTTGACCCAAATTAATTTATCAGTATTAAAACCTGAAGCAGCACGGTTACAGTCTTTTAAATCAAACAGTTCAATCATTTCTTCACGAGAAAATATTTCTTTATCGCCATGAGACCAACCTAAACGCACTAAGTAGTTTAATAAGGCTTCAGGTAAATAACCGTCATCGCGGTATTGCATAACACCGACAGCACCATGACGTTTTGATAATCGCTTACCGTCATCACCTAAAATCATTGGGATGTGGGCATACTCTGGGAGTGTTGCCCCTAAAGCGAGTAAAATATTAATTTGTTTTGGCGTATTACTAATATGATCATCACCACGTACAACATGGGTAATTTTCATATCCCAATCATCAACAACAACCGTTAAGTTATAAGTGGGTGTGCCATCGCTACGCGCAAGAATTAAATCATCTAATTCTTCATTAGCTATCGTTATATCGCCTTTAACCATATCTTTGATAACAACTTCGCCATCAAGTGGGTTTTTAAAACGAATCACATAAGGCTTATCAGCAGGATAGTCGGTGCGGTCGCGCCACAAACCGTTATATTTTTCTTTCGCGCCAGTTTCACGAGCCTGTTCACGCATTGCTTCAACTTCTTCACTGGTGCTATAACAGCGATAAGCATTGCCAGAGGCAAGTAACTGCTCAATAACTTCTTTATAACGGTCGAAACGTTGGGTTTGGAAATACGGACCATGTGTCCATTCAAGATTCAACCAATTCATACCGTCCATAATGGCATCAACGGATGCTTGGCTTGAACGTTCTAAATCAGTGTCTTCGATACGTAAAACGAAATCACCGCCATTTTTCTTGGCATATAACCAACTATAAAGGGCAGTACGTGCCCCACCAACGTGTAAATAACCGGTCGGACTTGGCGCAAATCGAGTTGTTAAGCTCATAAAAATC
Source organism: Colwellia sp. BRX8-4 (assembly GCF_014077345.1). Taxonomy (NCBI): domain Bacteria; kingdom Pseudomonadati; phylum Pseudomonadota; class Gammaproteobacteria; order Alteromonadales; family Colwelliaceae; genus Colwellia; species Colwellia sp. BRX8-4. The sequence continues at coordinate 2,718 of NZ_JACGVS010000032.1, read as the reverse complement.
TCACTATAAAGTTTAAGACTTAAAGGCTATGTTAAAAGACAAGGCTTAAAGTCTACAATTGGTACGATAAAAATTGTCGATATTTTATCAGGCATAGCTAAGGAAAACATCATTTGCTGAAAGAAACAAAGAAAAGAAAATCTCCAGCGAGGATAAAACAAGCAAGCTGTTTAATTTTACAGCAAGAAAATTAAATATATCAATAAAACTGAAAAAAAAGCAGAAAAATCTTTGTTTTATGTTGACAGCTTTTCTCATCTCCCTATAATACGCCCCACTGAAACGCAGACAGTGTTTAATTAATTAGACCGTTAACGATTCAGGAAATTTAAGATTGGGCGATTAGCTCAGTTGGGAGAGCACCGCCCTTACAAGGCGGGGGTCACTGGTTCAAGCCCAGTATCGCCCACCAATCTTAAGTCTCAAGAATAAAGTAATTATGGGCGATTAGCTCAGTTGGGAGAGCACCGCCCTTACAAGGCGGGGGTCACTGGTTCAAGCCCAGTATCGCCCACCATAATTACACCCTATAGAATTTTCTTTAGATAATCTATATGGACGATTAGCTCAGTTGGGAGAGCACCGCCCTTACAAGGCGGGGGTCACTGGTTCAAGCCCAGTATCGTCCACCATCTTTTTCCTCATTCTTAGATCATCTACTTAAAAATAAAATCACTGATAATATCTTTAATTTATATATTAAATTTTAAATCATTTTTCTTAAAGACTCTTTTAATATCATTTTCTCTGCTACTACATATTTCAAATCAATCACAATTCCTGCTCTTTTTATTGTTGCTACTGCCTGCCAACCCACTACTATAAAACTAAAATTTCAATTAGTTAAAACATTCAAAGTCAGCAAAACCCCTTTTATTTAAACCACATCCACTAATAAACTCACAGCATATTTACCTAAATACACTTAGGGTAACCCCCTATTTTCAGGCTGCCTGTTTATTGGGAAACTAGCTGTGATAGAAATAATTGCAATGATTTAACAAACGGAGTTTGGTTATCATGAGTAAATTAACTTTAAGTGCATGGCTTATAGCCTCTTTAGCATTAACAATGCCTATAAAAGCATTGGCTGAAAGTACTATTGGCGAGCAACTCGCACAAACCCTTCCTACGATGACTGGCAAAGAAACAATCCTCGCGGTAATAACCTTTCAACAAATGCAGCCACTCTCGGTTACTCAAATACAGGCGCTAGTAGCTTTAGGAATTAATAAAGGCGTTAAGTTTTCTGCACTGCCTGTAATAGGCGTGGTCGCTAATGCTGCACAAATCAAAGCGATCGCCGCGCGCGACGACGTCCGTTCAATATGGTTAAACCGAAAATTAAGCTATTTTATAGCTAATTCACGACAAAATTCCGGTGTTAATAAAATTCAAGGAACAGACTTTGTTAATATTAATGGTGATACCGATTATAGTGGTAAGGGTGTCACCATTATGGTCAATGACTCAGGGATTGATGCCACGCATCAAGATCTATTTTTTGGCGACGTAGTCATTGATAATGTCGAGGCGGCCATACAATCATCAGCTTTGGCTAAAATGAGCACAACCGAGACCTTTATCAGTCGAGGTCAATATAATACTGATGTAAACACAGACCACGGTACCCATTGTGCTGGCATTATTGCAGGCTCTGGGGCCATGTCTGATGGTAAATATAAAGGTGTCGCTCCCGACGCCAAACTAGTCGGTTACGGCTCAGGTGCTGATTTAACTATTTTAGATGCGGTTAGTGGCTATGATTATGCGATTAATCACCGCTACGATTATCAAAGTCCATTGCGTATTATCAGTAATGCTTGGGGCTCAACCGGAAACTTTGATGCGAACAGCCCAATTGGTTTAGCCTCATATAAAGCTTATACCTTGGGGATATTGTCAATATTTTCTGCCGGAAATTCAGGGGCTGGTAAAAGTAGTCATAACCCTTATGCTCAACTCCCTTGGGTAATATCAGTCGGTGCCGGTAATAGTCATGGTCACTTAGTTGATTTTTCTTCTCGTGATTTATCTTATAAAACTGGCAGCTTTACCATGCCAGATAAGCAAGAATGGACTTATAATAACCAAGTCACGGTTGTCGCCCCCGGTCACTACATGGTCTCAACCCGATCATCGAATAATGGCCTTGCTTACAGCGCAGATGATGATTTTCTTTTTGACTCCGCCTATACCCCTTTTTATAGCCGATTATCTGGTACTTCAATAGCAACATCATATACGGCGGGTGTTGCCGCTCTCATGATGGAAGCTAATCCATTATTAAGTATCGAGGAAATCAAACAATTAATAGCAAAGTCTGCAACTCAGATGCTTGGATACCAAGCGTGGGAAGTTGGTGCCGGCTATATTGATATAAGAGCCGCTGTTGCTGCAGCAAAAACACATGTTAAAGCGTATAAATAATCACTCACGACAATACTGTCGGTCTATACTGTGCAAAGACTGATGTCACCGCACTATTAAACAACGAAAGTAGTTTAGCGTCTTTAACTTTAGCCTGACATCTTATTTAATTTTTTCTCGCAGCAGTGACAAAAGGGAAAATATTAACAACAACCTGGCATAAACGTGTCTTGGGGAAAATGATATCAGCCCACTCCAGCAACCAGTATTCCAATGCGATAGCTAATACCTATTAACTACCAACTACCAACTGCTAATTGCTAATTGCTAATTGCTAATTGCTAATTG
>NZ_JACGVS010000027.1:0-45292 GCF_014077345.1 Colwellia sp. BRX8-4 | reverse complement strand
ATGCGCTGTTCAATCCAATGACGCCTGTGCTCGTAACTGACACCGGTTTCTTTATCAACACCACATAAAAAGGCTTTTCGAACGGTTTGACTGCAAATATGATAATACGGCGTATCAGATAAACTGATTTGTTGTGAACGAGGCTTAGGCATGACAATCACCACACTTATAAGAGGGTAAACTAAGTGTAGTTTGTTGTTGGAAAATTGAACGGTTTATTATGGGTGGCTTAATGGGAAATGGTTGAAAAAACAAACAAGTTATTATGGGTGGCTTAATGGGAAATGTTATGGGTGGCTTAATGGGAAATGGTTGAAAAAACAAACAAGTTATTATGGGTGGCTTAATGGGAAATGTTAAGATTCATTCCATTTAATGAGAAAAAAATAGGAAAAACAATTAATTCTTTCATTAGCGAGATAGTCTCTGCTTAGTTGCGCGTTCACCAATTTATTCATATCATGCAACATTCTGTATACATTATCTGACTTTTTATGATTGAATTTATTTTACTGCTTTTAGGTAGTGCTCATGGATTTTATTTATCTTTTGCGCTGCTAACCAAGAACAACAAAGAAAACAATGCCAATTTACTACTAGCTCTATTTGTTTTTGTTTTGGCTTTAAGACTGTCATTCATGGTGTTAGATGTTGCTGGATTTCTTAACCTTAGTCCACATTTAATCGAACTAGATGCTCCTATTGCCTTTTTGTTTGGACCATTACTGTTTCTGTACGTGAACAAATTGACCTCGCCATCATTTTATAAAGTGAACATTTTACACTTTTTGCCTTTTATATTAGCAGTAGTAATATCACTGCCGTTTTACTGGCAAAGTGCTGAATTTAAACTTGCTTGGTTTACTGATACGCCTACAACTTTACTTGGACTTTGGTATTTAACTATTTTTGATATGATTTTCATTCCATTAAAATTAGTTATATTAGCCTTATATATAGTCTGTGTTTATCAGCGATTAATTCAATATCGAACTGATATAGCTGATGATTTTTCAAATATTGAAAAAATAAGCCTAACCTGGTTGATGAGGCTATTCAGTACGATTGTTTTGTTGTTTTTGTTTTGGGTATTTAGTGAAACCATCGAGATTTATGTAGAACCTTGTTCAGAGAGTGTAATGGGCATTTCTTGTGGGGAACTGGAGTCGATTGTTATTGGTTTGAGGAGATTAGCCGAATATGGTCTGGTTATTTGTTTTTACTTGATCAGTATTTATGGATTAAAACAGCCTGTAATATTTACTGTAAACAGAATCACTAATGATAGTAAAAATATCATTGATCTTAGTGATGAGAAAAAAATAGAAAGTATTACAGAGACGAAAGAGCAGCTTATGATTAGAGATGAGAAATACCAAAACTCTTCTTTAACAGAAGAGTTATCAGCCAAAGTATTTGATGAAATCACTCGTTTTATTAATCAAGATAATTTGTATTTAGACTCTGAATTATCACTCTCGCAACTTGCACTGCAAAGTGGTTTTTCTAAACATCATTTGTCGCAAGCTATTAATCAATGCGCCAATAAAACATTTTTTGATTTCATTAATTATCTACGTGTAGAGTATGCACAATCTTTATTGCATCGCGAACATAAAATGAATGTTTTGGAAGTTTCGGTCGCAGCAGGTTTTAATTCTCGTTCGTCTTTTTATAATGCTTTTAAAAAGCATACACAATTAACTCCCAGTCAGTATAAAAAACAGCGCAGATTAAAAACATGCACTACCTAGCTTTATTGGGATAATCGTGAATATAAAATCAAATTAATCTGTCCTTTGTTATCGGGAAAGACAGAAAATGTTAACAACTATGGCAGGGTAGCGGCTACTTACAACGTTTAAAGGTATTACCCGTGTATATAAAAAAATCAATATTATCATCGGTCATGGTCTACTTCTTATTAGCTTTATTATACGGCTGTGGTGGAAGCTCGTCTGACGAAACAGGTTTGACTAATAATGTTTCGCATGAGCGTCAGTCGAATCATATAAAAGCGCTATTTTTTGGCACTGGTCCATACTCTGCGCCTGGCAATGACCCTGGCTGTCCTGGCTCGCGTGGACGTTGGGTATCATTTCCTGTGGGCAGCCTACTTGAGGTAATAATTCCTACAGAAACGACTGATGATGACTATCAATTCGTTGTTGAAGAAATGGATAAGATTAATACTGCTGTTGCGGGTTACTTCACGACTATGGTCGTACGAAGTGAAAAAAGTGACCTTACTAACCCACAAGAAAATCAAATAACCTTTAACTTTGTTGATCGTGCTGGAATGAAAAAATACTGTGGTACGGAAGTAGGAGGTGGTTGCATAGATATGGATTTTCAGAAGGGAGGAGATTATATTATTAAAAATGGAACGTCTTTCTATCCGGTTGATAGAGGTATTTTCGATGTTCATGAAGTTGGTCACGGTATTGGTCTTTGTCATGTAAATCAGCAAGTCTTTCCTGAAGGGACTATGGCTTCAGCGGGTGGTTCAACAGGCGTTATTCCGCGATTTAGCGACTCTGAACTGGCCGCTATCAACTTCGTATTTACTTCAGGCATGACTGTTGGCTCAACAGAACAGGAGTTCTGGGACGCTGGGTTACTGCCTTAGAATAAATATAAATATTAGTTAATTAAAGCTAAAAAATAAAGCAGAATAATGGGGGGCTAAAGGGACTTGAACCCTCGACAATCGGAATCACAATCTGGTGTCTGTATCGGGGCTAGTTAGATTTAAATGTATCAGCTAGTTTTTGCGGATTTTGATCATAATATTACTTGGATTAAAGCGTAATTTGTTTGATTTGCAAACTCTCAGAAGAGTAACAGAGCAATAAAATATAATATGTAAGAATAAAGTTTTTCAAATCTATTTCTTTGAGTTCTGTAAATAAATGTACTATTCATTAATATTGTAAAGACAACAAAGTGCGGTTAGTTGACATAACGAATTGAAAAAATTAATGTCTTCTTAGAGCGAAAAGAGGAAGTTTGAATATTAGGAAGTTATGAAAGCTATATTGTACGTCACCTTTTTACTATTAAGCATGGGCGCAGCCTCCAAAGATATTAAATCACCAAGTAATTCTGAATTACTCACTTCATACAATAACCTTAAAACTAAAGCTTTCGATGGTGATATTAATAGCCAATATGACATATTCCATCTTGTCAGCAGTAATAAACCGACTCTAAATGAATATCTTACTGAAGCATTCAAATTTATGATTAAAGCTGGTGATGCAGGACACACCGAAGCACAGTTTACTATTGGCTCTATGTATCAAACTGGGGATTTACTCGAAAAAAATAGTGATGTTGCTCTGGGGTGGCTTCTAGAGGCAGCTAAGAAAGACCATAGAAATGCACAAGTTTTTGTAGGATGGATTTATTCTATTAAAGCTATAGATGCAACAGATGAAAAAGAAAAAAATGATAATGAGAAACTAGCTATATATTGGTTTGAAAAATCAATTACAGATAAGTCTTTAATAGTATTTAAATACTATGGACTATTTCTTTTCATGGTTGATACATTTTCACCTAAAGCAGAGGATTTTTTAAGTAAAGTGTCTGAAAGTGGCGATATTGAAGCAATGTACTGGCTAGGTAAGATGTATGCTCATCGGTGGAGTGATAACAGAGGGGATTATGAATTTAACCTTGCACATTCATGGCTTGAAAAAGCGAAAGTAAATGGGTATAAATCTCAACAATTTATCAATGGTTTAAATGAAAGGAAAAAGAACTACCTAAAAAGAATAGCAAAAGAAAATAGTAAATAGCTCAGACATCCTACCGTCCGCTAATATGGCACTAAGCAGTCTTAAAATGGCTGATTTTTGTTTCTATTTAAGGTCAACAAAGTGGTATTAGTGAGCCTTAGATAATTAATTTACCGACCATTTTAATGTTCTACTGCCAAGGTCTTTTTGGTGAAATTTACTGAAATTAACATAGAAAAATTTTTAGTATATTTTCTAATGAATCTATTTTGCTACTAAATTAATAACTGAATGATAAATTTGGCACGTTTATGTAATACAGGAATTTAGACGCGCTTATCTCAATTAAATTATCAACCATTTATTTTTTATGGATTTATACTGTTTTGAGTATATACATAACGTGCCATTTTTGGGATCGAATAACACATAGCTCGTTACTTTTATTTATAAAAGACACTCAATACAGATAAGCTTGCTGGTCACTTACTAAATCTATTATATAAAATGTTGTGCGTGAATTAATCAGCTCGATAGGTCGACAGTTTAAATCGAAATGCATACTAATAAGGTGTTTGGTTACTAAGGAATCTTTATTAAATGCCCTCACCGGTATTTTTGGTCTATGGGGCGCATTACTTATAATCTTTACTAAGCAAGAATAAGGCGTTTAAGTAGGGCAAACAAGTGGGCTAGAACCTGTAACAAAATCTGTTACAGGTTGCTATAAATAGTTAAAGTATAGTGTTTCGTTACTTAATACTAATATTGGTGTTAATTATTGACTTTAAAGCGACCGACTAAATTTGTTAAATCTTTAGATAAAACAAGTAAGTCATTCGATCCATCGGCCAATGTATCAGCAGTATTAACAATACCTTTTGCCGATTGATTAATGCCACTAATATCGTCATTGATTAAGTCCGATGAACTGCACTGTTGATCTGCGGCTTGAGTAATACGCGAGATATTTACCTTCATTTGTCCAACCAAAGTACTGATTTCGTTAAATGATTGGTTCGCTTGTTCAATTTTATTGATAGCCTGTTTCGATTGTTCGACATTCACGCCCATTTGTTGAGAAACAACACGTGTTTTATCCAGCAAGTTCATTAATACAGCATCAATTTCTTCGGTAGCGCCTCGCGAGCGTTGCGCTAATGTTCTCACTTCATCTGCGACCACAGCAAAGCCTCGCCCTTGCTCGCCAGCTCTTGCCGCTTCAATAGCCGCATTAAGTGCTAACAGATTGGTTTGTTCAGCAATGCTTCTGATAACATCTAATATTTTAGTAATATTCTCACTTTCCAGTTCAAGTGACTTCATCGATTGAGATGATTCACTTAACGATTGATTTAACGAACTCACTTCACTTACCGTGACAGAAATTAACGAAATACCCTTTTTGGAGTACTCTTCAGTTTTCATAATAGTCGTTGAACTTTCTTGGCAGTCGTTTGATGTTTGATGTGCTATATCTGTCATCGTTGCGATAAGGTTATTCACATTATCTATTGATTGTTCTTGTTTATGGCTTACTGCTTTTACATCAGCGATTTGTATACCCGATTGATTAGCCACCACATTTAATGTTGATGCACAGGTTTTAATATCAACAACAAGCTGATGAATCGAGTCTAAGAATTGATTAAACCATTGAGCCAATTCACTGACTTCATCTTGACCAATAATCTCTAGTCGCTTAGTTAAATTTCCATCACCTTGTGCAATATCACGCAAACCTTCAGCCACACGGTTAATGGGTTGAACAATACGATTGGCTAACCAAAATCCTATGGCAATAAATAATGTAACCATGATAAAGGCAATCACGGTAATGGTCTGACTCATATTATATGCAGGCGCTAAAATTTCATCGCTATGGATGACGCCAACAAATCGCCACTTTAGTTCTTTTGAATAATAACTGGCAACGTCAACATCTTCACCTAAATGCTCGGTAGAAAAATGATCTTGATTTGGACTTTTTTGTAATATGGAAAATAATGATGATGATGAAAGATCTTTAATATTTTTGAAGTTATTCTCGGGTGTTTTGGCATCAGCTAATACGGTTCCTGACTCATCAATAAGAATGAGATAGCCGCTTTCACCTAGTTTTGTATTACTTAATATATCCGTTAATGTTGAAAGGGTAACATCTAGACCTTGTACACCTATGATGTCGCCTTGCTTATTTTTGACCACTAATGCAGAAGTTACTACAGGTTTTCCTATGACATCTTGATATGCTTCAGTAATAATTGGAGCGTTTGGAGAGGCTAGCGCCTGTTTGTACCAAGGACGTTGTCTTGGATCATAACCTCCAAGCACTTCTAACGGATATTGAACAAAGCCACCTTCTTTGGTGCCTGTGTATACGTATAGTAAATCAGGGTGTGATGAACCAAAATCTTCATATAGCTTATATAAATTTAATTCTTCGACAGAATCATTTTTTGGCTCCATCATATGATCAGAGTCAATATAAGTATGAGTATTATCAGGAAGTTGGGTTGTCAATTTATTTTGAGCTAAAAATTTTACGTTAGCTTTGATTTGTTGGAAGAACAATTGAAAGCCGTTGTCTACTTGCCTTAATTCATCCTGAGTGCGTTCCACAAAGCTTGTTGAAGATATAGAAATCGTCATTGATATACTGACAATTGCAATGGCAATAATTGGTAAAATAACCGTAGCAGCAAAGCTCAACGTTAGTTTAGAGCGAATATTCATAAAAGTTCATTAAATAATCGTAAATGTAGCCATAATATAACTGAGAATCATACTGAGACCAAGCCCAAATGAGTTAGAGCGAAAGTACTGGCTAAACGACAAAACTGTGACCGATCTTACTTGCCCAGTTCAGTATCTTAAAAATCCAAAAGTTTTCAAAAAATCCTCAACAAACTTCACGGAAAACTCTCTCGCCATCTATGACTATTCGTTGTGTTTTATTAGTAAAAGTTTATCAGTGAAGAATAGCCACTTTGCTTTGTCTATAGGTGTTTTAGTTTATATTGCCCATTATTTTAAGGCTTTATTTATTATATTTACCAATTATTTACATAAATAGCAGGAAATATTCTATATATTTATTACACTTAGGGTTAACTATAACAATAATACGAATTAATAATGTCAAACTTTCTCTTTAAAGAAGAATCTGCAGGCGAGTCTTTAACGTTAAAACCAAAGAAGCACAAGGTCTGGCGGATACTTGTCATTGATGATGATGAATCTGTGCATCAAGTCACTAGACTGGTTTTAGCGGATGCTACTATTGAACACAGAAGCTTGGAAATTGTTTCGGCTTATTCTTCTATTGAAGCACGTGAGATATTATTAAAAGATGATACCTTTTGCATGGCCTTTGTTGATGTTGTTATGGAAACTGATCATGCAGGTTTGGAGCTTGTTGAATGGATCCGTAATACCTTAAAAAACCAAGCAATACGTCTTATCCTAAGAACGGGTCAGGCAGGTTCAGCTCCTGAAGCTAAAGTGATTAAAGAATTTGATATTAATGACTATAAAGAAAAAACTGATTTTACTGCCGGTAAAATGACTACAACTGTCTACGCAAGTATTCGCGCTTATCGTGACATAATGACGATACAGCGTAGTTTAGATGCTTTTAAACAGTTAATAAAAGCCACTCATGATCTTTTGAAAATTAATCAATTCAAGCCTTTTGGCTCTGCTGCTTTAGAACACTTATTGACTTTAATGGATGTTGACAGCTCTGCGCTTTATATTGCCCGAAGCCAATTAGAATATGATGAAACTAGCTCAAATCTGATTATTGCCTGTACCGGTAAGTATGTGAGTGAGTCAGATAGTCTTGAAGCGTCAGATATTTCTAGTGATGTTAAACATTTAATCCAGAAAGCGTTCGAAAATAAAAAGCATTATTTCACCGATGAAATATTTGTTGGATATTATGAAACATCAGGCAATTCAGTCTCAGTACTTTATATTGAATTCGAAGATGACGCAGAGCATTTTAAAGCCAGTTTAGCCGAGTTGTTTGCCACTAATGTTGCCCTTATCCTTGATAGTTTATCCAAACAACATGAGCTAGAAAAAACTCAGAAAGAACTGCTCTATATCGTTGGAGAAGCCATTGAAACGCGTAGTAAAGATACTGGGGCTCACGTTCATCGAGTTGCACTTATTTGTGAACTGTTAGCGAAAAAATTACAACTAAGTGATGCCTTTGTTAATGCTATTCGCTTAGCTGCACCACTACATGATATTGGCAAGGTGGTTATTCCCGTTAATTTACTCCATAAACCGGGCAAGCTTGATAACAACGAATGGGAAATTATGAAAACTCATGCCGACGCAGGGTTTCAATTGTTGTCAAAATCTAAAACGAGTGTTTCAAAGCTAGGTGCAAGGTTAGCACATTACCATCATGAAAATTGGGATGGCAGTGGTTACCCCGATGGCTTAAGTGGTGAAGAAATTCCGCTTGAGGCACGTATTATGGCTATTGCAGACGTTTTCGATACCTTGGGCTCTGAAAGTTGTTATAAAGATAAATGGTCTGATACTGAGATAAAAACCTTCTTAATTGAACAAAGCGGCAAAAAGTTTGAAGCAAAAATGATTGATGTGTTTATAGAAAACTATGATGAGTTTTGCCAAATTAGAGTGTTAAATCCAGGTGAATCTCCATTGTAAAACTCTGTAAGCAGCCGAGGTTGTTCTTGTCAATTAGACGAAGAGTAGAACATTTTTATCAATGTTCTACTTTCAGGTTAACATAAACTTAATTTTGGCTTATCTTATCGACCGTGGCTGAACAAGCTTCAAGGAATATATCCATAAAATATTCAACTTCAGGCATTTCTTTTTTTAACCCGTCTAGTTTTATTTCTAATCGCTCTTTAACGTGTAAAAACTCAGGGTTGTGGTGATTGAGCTCATCGAGTGCCTTGATATAAGCGACTAAAATGTCCGCCGCTTTTACTATTGCTTTATAATGGACTTCAACGTTATCTTGAACAATAATATCCGAAAAAAGTTCCTGAAATTCTTCCGGTAAAGACGCTAAACATTCTTTTTCTGCTAGGTACTCTATCTTCTTGAATTCTCTTGCAATTTCTTTATTAGCATATTTAGTTGGGCTAACAATATCGCCATAGCGAGTTTCACTTGCCTCATGATATAAAGCTATAGTGGCGACACGGTCAGCATTGATGTTACCGCCAAATTTCTTATTTTTAATGACCGCTAGCAAGTGAGCGACAATCGCAACTTGATGGGAGTGCTCGGCAACGTTTTCTGGCTTCACACAAAACATTAGCGCCCAACGTTTGATTAACGGCATTCTGAACATCCAAGCTAAAAAAGTACTCTGCATGGTTATTTCCTTAATATAAGTAGTTATTGGCTATAGGTACTGAAAAAATTCTTAAGTTTGGCCATTGCCGGCACTAATTCGTCAACATGGGGTAGAAAAACTAAACGAAAATAATTTTTCTCCTGAATGTTAAACGCACCGCCATGAACCAAAAGAATTTTTTCTTGTCTGAGTAAATCTAAAATCATTTTCTCATCATCAAGAATGTTAAATTTTTCTTGGTCAACTTTAACAAACAAATACAAGGCCCCCATCGCAGGGTTACAAGATAAACCATCAATTTCGTTGATCATTTTATGCGCTAGATTTCGCTGCTTGATTAAACGGCCATCATCCTTTATCAATTCATTAATACTTTGATAGCCACCTAATGCTGTTTGAATAGCATGTTGACAAGGCACGTTGGCACATAAGCGCATTGAAGCAAGAATATTCAAGCCTTCTAAGTAATCTTCCGCATGAAATTTAGGACCACTAATTACCATCCACCCAGCGCGAAAGCCAGCGATACGGTAATTTTTTGATAAACCGCCCATGGTAATAATTAAAACATCTTGTGCCAAACTCGCGGTAGGTATATGGGTAGCTTCGTCATACAAAATTTTGTCATAAATTTCGTCACTGAAAATAATTAAGTCGTGCTTACGTGCTAGTTCAATAATGCCCTTTAACAGCGCTTCACTGTAAACAGCGCCCGTTGGGTTATTGGGGTTAATTAGCACAATAGCTTTGGTTTTATCGGTGATCTTGTTCGCCATATCTACTAGGTCAGGAAACCATTGGTTTTCTTCGTCACAGCGATAATGAATAGCTTTGCCACCCGATAGCGCTACAGATGCTGTCCACAAGGGGTAATCGGGTGCGGGTATCAAGACTTCATCGTCATTATTTAATAACGCTTGCATCGCCATCACAATTAATTCACTGACACCATTACCGATAAAAATATCTTCAACGCTAACATCTAATATACCTTGTTGCTGAAAATACTGCATCACGGCAACACGTGCTGAATAAATACCTTTAGATTCGCAATACCCTTGAGCTGTCGGTAGGTTGCGAATAACATCTTTTAAAATATCATCGGGGGCAGCAAAACCAAACGGGGCAGGGTTACCGATATTAAGCTTTAATATTTTATGACCTTCATCTTCTAACTTTCGGGCTTCGGCGGCGATCTGTCCTCTAATTTCATAACAAACATTATTCAATTTTGATGATTTTTTGATGTTTTTCATTAGCGGCGTCTCATAGAATATTTTTCATATTGTGGTTGATTATGTATCCCTCATTGTTACTAATAATCAACCGCTTTGAAACAGTTACTTGCAAGTTTCTTATAGCATTAATGAAATAAAAGCGTCATCTTGTTATTAATTGAGTGAAATTTAAGCACGGAGGTCAATAATGCCATTACCTTTATTATGGTTAGGGGCTGCTGCAATATCTGCATTCGCGGTAAAAGAGTTAGCCGACGACCGTAAGAAACAGCAAAGAAAACGCTTTTATTATCGTGATGTACAATGTCTCGGTCGGTTTAATGAACATGAATCTCCAGTTGTCCAGTATCCAACCGATTTGTTTACTACCACGGAAAAAGTGAAACCAGAAATTGGCGCAATTGTTTGTTGTGGCGTTGGCGGTATACTTGATCACACCGGTATTTGGGTTGGTGACAATACGATTGTTGAACTCGATGGTAATGGTTTAATTAAAGCTATTTCGGTGCAACGCTTTACTAAGGAGCGCTCAGGAAAACATATTTTTATTGCTTGTGATTCAACAGCAAAACCTTTTGCCAGTGAACTTGCCGGGCAACGTGCTCAGCAACAAATTTTTCAATACCGAGATTATCATATGATAGAAAATAACTGTCACCAATTTATTTGGCAATGTTTTAAACCCCATGATAAGAATTTAACAACGTTTAAGGCGCTTAATATTCGCTTAGCGAGATTATACGATCGGAAAATTTATTGGGATATTTGTGATTGCTGATCAGTTAACTAGATAAATTAGTGGTATTTATCACTATACTTTTATCGGTAAGGCAATCAGAATATAGCTCAATAATATTGTGTACAATGAAGGTTTACTTTTGAAACTTTGGTTAAAAAGAATTTTACTCTTGTTCGTTTCACTGTTTTGCTTTGCTATCATTGTCATTTTTATGGCTTTACAGTCAACGCCGCAGTTGCAAAGAACACATCAAATTGATGCTAATTCGGCGACAGAAAATAAACGTATTGCTCAGCGTTTAATTCAGTCCTTAAAGAGTGATCAGCAACCGATTAAATTGCAAGCTACTCAGGCTGAACTTCATGGACTCAGTGCTTTTGGTCACCGTGCCATTCCACAACTAAGCTCTGATGTGGTTTTATTTAAAGACAGTGCTTTAATTAACTTTTCTATAGCCTTGCCTTTACCCACGTTTATAAAATACCTTAATGTGGAGATGATGCTTGTTTCTTCAAAGGAAGGTCTTGATTTGGGCACTGTTTATATTGGTAATGTTGCGCTCCCGGGTAATGGATTGCTTAAATTGGCTGAATGGTTTACTAACCTATATGTAAAAGAAGAATTTGGCAGCACGCTATTAAGCATGATCAAAAGCGTTGATATTAGTGCAGAGAAAATTTCTGTAGATATTGTGCTTTCAGATGATTTAAAAAATGAGCCATTAAGCAATAAAAATAGTCTTTTTGCTTTACGTGACCAACTTGCGTTATATGGTGATGTTGAGGTGATACGGTTTTATTATCAAAGCCTTGTTGACACGATTGAGCAGTCAAAAACGCTTAAGCTTTCGTTTGCTCAATATGTTGGTTTTACTTTTGGTTTAGTAAAACAACGTAATTTAGCCGCAATAACTGATTCACCGGCAAAAGAGAATCGAGCGGCTTTAATGGCCTTAGTGCTTTATTTTGGTACCGATAAGTTTGAGCTCTTAGTCGGGGATATTTCTAAGCTGTCAGCGGAGCAAATACAACAGCGAACAATACGCCGAGCAAGGGTTACGTTACGCGAAAGAGTGGATATTCAAAAGCATTTTATTTACTCCGTTGCTTTGCAGCTATTTGGCACCAGTACCGCAAGTAATGCCATTGGCGAGCTAAAAGAATTTTTAGACTCAAACAGTGGTGGTAGTGGTTTTAGTTTTGCCGACTTGATGGCCGATCGGGCTGGAACTCGCCTGGCAATGCTGGCGACAACCTCGGATGAAAGCGCCTTAAAAGTGCAAGAACACTTGGCTGATATCATTAATGAAAGCTTGATTTTACCTAAATTGACGGGTTTACCCGAAGGTCTATCCCAACAAAAATTCGAACAATATTATCGTGATATTGATTCGTTAGTTTATCGTAGCATGCTGCAAAGCATTGATGAGCGTTTACGTAAAATTCCTGTTTATCAAGATTAACTAAAGCGCTAGCCAGCAATAAAAAACGCGACCTTAAGGTCGCGTTTTTATGTTCAATATGAGGGGTTATATTCACAACTGCCTGGATGCCAGAGCCGAAGATGGTTTTTCTCAAATACCATCAACTCTCAAGTCATTATTACTGAATCCTTGCATCTCACCGTTAATCAATGTGATGTTTAGCTAAATAAAGACATGACATCACTGATTGCCATTAACGATTTTTCACCACTAATACGGTTTTTCACTTCAACGTTCTGTTCATCAAGATTACGTTCACCAACAATTAATAATATTGGCGTACCAATTAATTCATGGTCGGCAAACATCACACCCGGACGTTCTTTACGGTCATCGAAGATAACTTCAATGCCAGCTTGCTGTAATTGTGTGTATAAAGCTTCTGCGGTTTCTTTAACACGAGCAGACTTTGCCATATTCATTGGAACAATCGCTACTTGAAATGGTGCAATAGCTGCTGGCCATTTTATGCCATTTTCATCATGATTTTGTTCAATAGCCGCAGCAACAATACGTGAAACGCCTATGCCATAACAGCCCATAGTTAACGTTTGATTTTTACCATTTTCTGTTAATACGCCACAATTCATTGCTTGTGCGTATTTTTCGCCTAACTGGAAAATATGGCCCACTTCAATACCGCGCTTAATGACAATATTACCAAGACCACAAGGGCTAGGATCGCCTTCGACGATGTTACGGATATCTTGAACGTTGATTTCATCACAATCACGTTTCCAGTTAACCCCAGTATAAGATTGACCGTTTACGTTGGCACCACAGACAAAGTCGCTTAGATGAGCAGCACTGCGATCTACAATAACGTCAACAGGTAAGCCTTTAGGGCCTAATGAGGTGATATGGCAGTTAGCAATTGCAGATATTTGTTCATCAGTTGCAAATGTTAAAGGTGAAGCGATAGCAGATAAATTTTCAACTTTAACTTCATTTAGTTGATGATCGCCACGAAGCACTAGAGCAATGAATTTTTCTGGCTCACCTTTAGCACTAGAGCCAAGCACTAATAGTGTTTTAACCGTAGTTTTTAAATCTATGTTTGAGGTTTTTATTAAACGTTCAAGCTTTAATTCTACCTTAGTCAATTCCTGAGTTGGCTCTGCTCGTTCGCCTAGCGGCGCAATAGCTTCAGCTTTCTCAACGTTTGCTGCAAAATCGCTACCGTCACTAAAGGCAATATCGTCTTCGCCAGAGTCAGCTAAAACATGAAATTCATGTGAAGCTTCACCACCAATAGAACCTGTATCAGCAATGACTGGGCGGTAATCCAAACCTAAACGGTCGAAAATACGGCAATAGGCGTCAAACATAATTTGGTAAGTTTTCTTTAAACATTCTTCGCCTAAATGGAAAGAGTAGGCGTCTTTCATTAAAAATTCACGACCACGCATCACACCAAATCGAGGGCGTATTTCATCGCGAAATTTTGTTTGAATTTGAAATATATTCAGCGGTAATTGTTTATAACTATTTATTTCATTAGCGACTAGTTTTGTAATGACTTCTTCGTGCGTTGGACCTAAAACGAAGGCACGGTCATGACGGTCATTTATGCGCAGTAGCTCAGGGCCATAATCATTTAAACGTCCAGACTCTTCCCATAAATCAGCAGGTTGAACCATAGGCATTAATACTTCAATAGCGCCTGCTCGCTCCATTTCTTCACGAACAATATTTTCAACTTTTCTTAATACTTTGAGACCGGTGGGTAACCAAGTATATAAACCCGAAGCAACATTTCGAACAAGTCCGGCACGTAACATTAATTGGTGACTGATCACTTCGGCGCTGGCTGGAGTTTCTTTCAAGGTAGAAAGTAGGTATTGAGTAGTACGCATTGACTAAAGGTTCCGTAAAATATCAAGTATATAATTGTCGGTTATTCTAGCAGGGCGGGGCGATGGGCAAAAGGAAAATATAAACTCAGATGAATAAAGTTTAACGCATTAAAGAGTCAGTTTTAGCTATCTGCACGGGTTATTTAATTAAATAAAATAAAGTCTAACCATTAAGTGCCAGTGTACATTTTAATTACTTGAGCTCATCTTCGTATCAAGGCTAGGTAAAATGATCGCCCTTTGGTATTAATTGCGGGTGTTTATCTTAAGTAATTGTTGATATTATTTTGGCAGTTCTGTTACTTTATCGGCAGGTATATTTAATGACAACAACTCTTTTAAATGGCGTGGTGATCACTTTATGCAAGTTTTAGTTACGGCAATTTTAGCTCAGGTCGGCTCGGTTGTTTTAGGTAAGCCTAACGAAATACGTCTAGCTCTGGCGTGTCTATTAGCAAAAGGTCATCTTTTAATAGAAGATTTACCAGGCATGGGTAAAACCACGTTAGCGCAGGTGTTAGCACAAACGCTTGGACTTAGTTATCAACGAACGCAGTTTACCAGTGACTTGTTACCGGCGGATGTTATTGGTATCTCAATATTTAATCCTGACACTAAAAAGTTTGAGCTCCATCGAGGACCGATTTTTAATCAGGTGGTGTTAAGTGACGAAATCAACAGAGCAAGTCCTAAAACACAAAGCGCTTTACTTGAAGCAATGGAAGAGCATCAGGTTAGTATTGATGGGACAACCTACCCACTGCCACAACCCTTTTTTGTTATCGCCACACAAAATCCTTTAATACATGCGGGCACATACCCTTTACCTGAGTCACAACTCGATCGATTTATGATGCGTATATCTCTGGGATTTCCTGATATAGCGGCAGAAAAAAAAATTTTACAGAGTGAAAGTAGCCACGCGAGCTATAAAAAGCTATTACCTTGTGTTGATACCGACAAACTTATCGCCATGCAAGCTGCTGTATCACAAGTGACGGTATCAGATAATATTATTGACTATGTTATCGCCTTAAATCATGTCAGTCGTCAACAAGGGTTTGCTGGTAGACCTTTATCACCAAGAGCTGGACAAGCACTGGTGGCTGCAGCGAAAGCATGGGCCTTTATCGATGAGAGGACCTATGTCATCCCCGAAGATATTCAAACCGTCTTTAGTTCGGTATGTCAACATAGACTTGAGTTGACCACGCTTGGCTTTGGTGAGCAACAAGATAAAATTTCAGCGCAGGTTATTGCACAAGTTAATGTTTTAAACCCACTGAATTCATAATGTATATCAATGACGTTAACTATAAATAGCGTTAGCTCAATAATAGAGACAACAGTGAAAAAACTGGCAATACCGATAAAAAATTATCTTAGTCGCTTTGCTAATAAGCAATTTAATCGTTGGCTAAAGCGTCGGATACCGCCTGCAAGAAAGCATAAATTATCAAATCATAATATTTTTATTATGCCAAGCCGATTTGGTGTTGTTTATCTCTTTTTCGTGGTGTTGTTATTCCTTTTAGCAACCAACTATCAAAATAATGTCATCATGTTATTAAGTTACTTAATGGCGAGTGTGTTCATTACCACTATGATGCATAGTTTTTTTAACTTATCGGGTTTGGCAATATCTGCAGATAAAACCGCCCTAGGGTATGCAAATCAAAATATACACTTTCCTATTAAGATATCTTCAGCTAATAAACGTCTTGCGATTAACTTTTGCTTTGATGACCAAGCTGTTCTTCATCTCCCTCAAAGTGAGCCAGGCGAACAAACTGTTTATGTTTGCTGCTCCTACCCAAACCGAGGAGTATATACTCCGGGTCGGTTGAAAGTGTCGAGTGAATATTCGTTAGGTTTATTTATCACCTGGACAAGAATCGATTTTGACCAGCAATGTATTGTTTATCCTCAAGCCATGTCTTTAAGTTATCGACAAAGTGATTTTGGCGATGCAGAGCAAGAAAATGTATTTTCACAAAGCAGTAAACCGGGTGTCGATGATTTTTTTGAACTTAAAGCCTATCTTCCGGGAGAGCCACTTTCTCGTCTTGCATGGAAACAATTCGCGCGCGGTCAAGGTCGGTTAACTAAGCATTATCACGAACAACAAGGAACAAGGTGTTGGCTAAAGCTTAACGATATGCCCAATCACGGACTGGAGAAGCAACTCGCATACCTGTGTTTTCTAGTCAGTGAATACCACCGTAGCGAGCAAGTATTTGGTTTGGATTTAGTAGCAGAAAAAATACAGCCTAGCCAAGGTGAATTTCATTTTAAAGAATGTTTAATGGCGCTAGCCATTTATCCTAAGTCGCTACGATGATAAATAATACAGTAACAGGTGAAAAATTTAGCTTATTACCTCAACATGCCTGGGTGTTGCTTGTTTGTCAGTGCCTTAATTTAGCTTTACTTGTTAGTGAATTAACCCTCTGGATGTTGTTCATTATTGCTGTTTGTCTATGCTGGCGTGGCTTAACGCTTATTAAGCCAGCAATAAAACCACAGCGACTCATTATCTTATTGCTGGCTTGCTCTGGTTCTATTGCTATAGCACTAAGTGGTCGAGAATTAGGGGTCTTATTAAGCATGTTACATTTGCTTTGCTTTGCTTATGCTTTAAAAAGTTTAGAGTTAACTAGCCGCAAAGATTTTTATCAAATTGTTCTACTGGGTATTTTTATACTGGCATCGGTGCTTATTTTTTCTCAATCCTTATTTTTGTCGCTTTTCGTCTTTTGCTTACTAGTGTTAAATTTAAGCCTGCTGTTAGCCTATTTTTCAGCGTCACTGAACATTAAAAATAATCTTTCTCAAAGTGCAATAACCGTGTTGAAGAGTATTCCGCTTGCTGTGGTTTTATTTATCGTTTTTCCTCGAGTTGCGCCTTTTTGGCAAGTACCATCAGCAAAGTCTGCCCAAACAGGTTTAGCAGAAAGTGTTACACCGGGAGATATAGCCAATTTAGCCAGATCTTCAGCATTGGCCTTTCGAGTGAAGTTTTTTACCGATATCCCGCAATACAACCAATTGTATTGGCGAGCAATGGTTATGGATGTTTTTGATGGGCGGACATGGCAACAGAGCAAAAATAGTTGGGCAAATATTGAGGAGCAGGCAAGTTCACTTAGCCTTAGCCGTGCGACATTAAGCGGAGCACAAACCCGTTATCAAGTCATGGTTGAGCCGAGTTATCAACGTTGGCTTTTTTCTTTAGCCGTGGTTGACCCTAAAAGTTTGACTAATAATCAAGTGACCATTAAGCCATTACCCAATTACACCATTATAAATAGTAAGCCTGTTAGTCAAACAACCAGTTATCAAATCAGTAGTTATACTCAATCGTTGCTTGATGCGCCGTTAAGTGACTACCAATGGCTAACAAGTTTACAACTACCCACCGACAGTAACCCTAAACTGAAAGCGCAAGGCCAACAACTTAAGTTAAACTACCCAGATGAAATTGAACGTGCACAAGCTATTTTGGATATGATTAGAGAACAAGACTTCTATTACACGCTAACGCCGCCTTTATTAAATGGGGCTAAATTAGGGCATGAATTAGACCAGTTTTTCTATCAAACTAAAAAAGGCTTTTGTGTTCATTATGCCAGTGTCTTTACTTTTATGATGAGAGCGTCTGGTGTTCCTGCTCGCTTGGTCACTGGCTATTTAGGTGGCGAGTATAATAAACAAAGTGGTCATCTTAGCATCTACCAATATGATGCCCATGCATGGGCTGAAATTTGGGTTAATGGCCAAGGTTGGGTAAGGGTAGATCCCACGGCGGCGGTTAACCCAGAACGAGTAGAAAGTGGGCTTTCACAAATGTTACAGCAAGATGCCCTGTTCAATAACGACTTGCTAAATTTACATCGATACAAACACCTCGCTTGGATCAATAGTCTGCGCTTACAGCTAGATGCGCTAGATTATCAATGGACAAGATTGGTTTTAGGTTATTCATCAAAAAAACAATATGATTTACTTAAACAATGGTTTGGTGAGCTTCGGGCTTGGAAAATAGCGGCAGTTATTGGTGGATCATTAATGTTAATGATGGCTGTGTTGTGGTTAGTTAATTTAAAGAGTGGTAAAGATAAACCGCCGGTAAAATGGTTAGCTCAGTATCAGCAAATAATAATGCGATTAAAAGCTAAAGGCTTAATAAAGCCTGACACTATGCCCGCGAGTCAATTTTCAAGGCTAGTTATTGAACGATTTCCTATGTTATCGAAAAACTTCATTGGCTATACCCAATGCTTTGAGGCACTCATGTATCAAGCATTATCCCCCCAGGAAAAAGAGCAGTGCTTAATCGAAATGAATCGCTACCAAAGACAATTAAAAAAACAATTAAAGCAGCTTAAAAAAACGTCAACGGGCAGCCATTAATTTACTTGATAAGTTGAACTTGCCATTTTACATTGTTTTAGTAGTTGGCTGAACTCGTTAATGCCGCGGTCAAAACTGTCAGCAGGTAAGAATAAATGGTAACCAAAAGCAGAAGATAATCGTTCACTTTGATGGAGAAATGCCGCAATGGGTCCTTTTACAGGCTCTCCGTTTGATAGAATAAAGGGCTCAAAATTCATTTGAGCTTGTTCCATTGTCATTAGCTGATGCAATACCCCATAAATAATTAATCCTTGTTGTTGATGGATTAACCTATTCGCTAATCTAACGGAAATGTTTTTAGCAATATTATCGATATGAACCAATCGTATACCGATATAAGGTAATGTTTCACGTTCTATACCAACAACTTCAGCAACAATATTAATATTTTGTATATCTTGCCATGCTAATTGCCAGTGACCATAACGATGATTAAAGGTTATTTTATCAGGCGTCAAATAGAGGCTAATGGCAGGTTCAAAAAGTTTAACTGCACCTACCAAAGTAATAACCAGACAGAGAAGGATCATAAAAATGTAGGCGAATCTATATGATTGCCAATAATGTTGAGCGAATAAAAGCGTAGTAAGTAAAAGTAACACGCCAAAAATAACAAGAGAGATACCGTTATGTTTAGCGATAGGTTTAATTATTATGCTTGGATGTTGCACAGCTTTACCTGTCATTTAACCATCATTATTTTTTATTGATAATGCCAATATGCCTAATTATTTGAGCGGTTAACAGCGTATTTTTAAATATACTGTCTTCAATGTTCATTAATATATGTTTATGCCTGCTTGAGGGCATCATATTATCACCACAAATAACTATATTTATCTGTGGTGTCCTATTCATACTTAAAGGAGATTAGTTTTTTTGTGAGCGCTTATGGTTAAACCATACCGCAGCTTTATAGACAACTAGGACAAATATAGTCCAAAAAATAGCATGATAAAATGCATGAAAAGAGCCTTCACCCAAACCGTGATCATCATGGGCGAATGCTTGCGCCGAAAAGAGATAAATAAAACTGACAAGTAGCGTTATAAATTTCATGGTTAATCCTTTTTTTAATGTTTAATGTTTAATGTTTAATGTTTAATGTTTACTAGCTATAGATAATGAAGTCGTTATCGCAAAAATTACATCTGCAACATGCCTTCTTTTTCGATAAAGGCTATGATCTCGGCCAAACCTTGTTGTGTTTTCATATTTGAGAAAACAAAGGGTTTATCACCGCGCATTTTTTTAGTATCTCTATCCATCACCTCAAGTGATGCGCCGACTAAATCAGCAACATCTATTTTATTAATAATTAATAAATCAGACTTAGTGATACCAGGACCTCCTTTACGTGGGATTTTATCTCCGGCTGAAACATCAATAACATAAAGGGTTAAATCGGAAAGTTCAGGGCTAAACGTTGCGCTTAAGTTGTCACCGCCACTTTCAATTAATACAAAGTCTAGAGTAGGGTGAAGTTCTTGTAGTTCGTCAATGGCTGCTAGGTTCATTGAGGCATCTTCACGAATCGCCGTATGAGGACAGCCACCGGTTTCAACGCCGATAATTCTGTCTGCTGCGAGAGCGTCATTTTTAGTCAAAAATTCAGCATCTTCACGCGTATAAATGTCGTTGGTGACCACTGCCATATCATATTTATTACGTAGCGCTAAGCATAGCTGTCGTAATAATGCGGTTTTTCCTGAGCCTACCGGGCCGCCAACACCAATGCGTAAAACTTGTTTTATCATTTTTTATTTCTCTTTTTATTTTTATAAAGCATGTTATTAATCAACTTAATATATTAAGAACGAAAAAGTCGTGAATATTGTGTTTCATGCCAAGCACTTGCCATGGCTAAGTGCGGCAGACTGGCACCAATATCGTTATCTGAAATACCGTTTGATTTTTCAATAATTAATGGCGTCTGTTCAGATAATTCAAATAGGAGGTTTTGTGCCTGAGTTTGCCCAAGAGGCACTAGTTTTGTCGCTGCTGCGACTTGGTTGTCGATGTATGTCCAGCAGTAACCACTTTGTGCTGAAATTAAATCTAACTTAAAGACATAAGCGCAAAGCGCAAAAGCACTAACAAAGCTGATTTCTTTAAGCGTTATTATTGCTTGATAAGCGGCTAAATTAAGGTTGTTTAGCTGTTTTATTAATCTTATTAAGGCTTTGCCCATTGCTAAATCAGCCAATAATAATTCATGACTTTCTCGACAAGCAATTAAATGGTTATTCCAGTCGTTAAAATCGTCAAAATCATTTATTGATAAGGCGTTAAATAATCGTTTTAAAATGGCTAAATCGGTTTGTGCTATAGACTCCTCTAAATTAATCTTTATCCAACTTGCGGTCGTTTCTGATGATGTTAACCAACCCATTTCAACGCCATACTCTAAAGCTTGTGAAAACGCAAAACCGCCCACGGGTAGGTTTGCGCTGCATAACTGTAATAATCGATTAAGCTTAATCGGCTCGGCGAGTGTTATTTCTGCTGGTACTAGTGACACAGGGTTCACTGCAGGTTTAGTGGGCATGGGCGTGGCCGTGGCTACTAACGCCATAAGCACCATTTTCAGGTTCAAATATTGTTGGGGTATTATCAATCGTTAAACCATATTTCTGTGCAAGTTCTTCTAATACGTGATCGGGTTTAAAACGTACCCATAACTCGCCTATTTGCAGTGAGGTGTGGCGATTACCTAAGTGATAACAAACTTTACAAAAGGTTAACCAGTCAGTTGCAATGGCGGTTGATACAGGCTCCGCTTGACCTTTTATTTCAATGAATAATCCACAGTCTGTTTTTAGTACTTCACCGACTAATAATGGCTGTCCACGCGCCATAAAAATACCTATGTCTAAACCACCATCCGTTTTACCTTTAATACGTGCTTTTTTACGGGTGTCTTGATCTAAAGTTATTGAGTCAGCTATATTATGGTGAGTATGGTCAAAACGCTGATGTGCTTGTAGCATGTAATTTCCTAATCTTTTAATTTTATTGAATAACTTATTTCTTGTTTAAAATAGGCTGTAAAGTTGTGCAAGTGGCAAGGTTACCGCAGGCTCACAGGTTAATAATTCGCCATTGGCACGTACTTCATACGTTTGAGCATCAACATCTATTTTGGGCTGCCAACTATTATGAATCATGTCGTTTTTACCAATGTTTCGAGTGTTTTTACAGACACCAATCATCCGTGTCATGCCTATTTTTTCAGGTACATTAGCGTCAATAGATGCTTGTGACATAAAAGTCATTGAGGTTTTGGCTGAGGCACTGCCATAGGCTGCAAACATTGGGCGGAAGTAGACAGGTTGCGGTGTTGGAATAGACGCATTTGCATCGCCCATTGGCGCTGCTGCTATCATGCCGGATTTTAAAATTAACGCAGGTTTTATACCAAAAAATGCCGGTTTCCATAGCACTAAATCAGCTAGTTTCCCGACCTCAATAGAGCCAACCTCATGGCTAATGCCGTGGCTAATTGCAGGGTTTATAGTATATTTAGCGATATAGCGTTTTATACGAAAGTTATCATTTCGTTCAGTATCGGGAGCTAATGGTCCTCGTTGTTGTTTCATTTTATGTGCGGTTTGCCAAGTACGAGTGATCATTTCACCGACTCGTCCCATGGCTTGTGAATCAGAAGCGATCATACTAATAGCGCCTAAATCATGCATAATATCTTCGGCGGCAATACTTTCCTTGCGAATACGTGAATCAGCAAAAGCAATATCTTCAGGGATAGACGGGTCTAAGTGATGGCAAACCATTAACATATCCAAATGTTCATCAATAGTATTAATGGTATAAGGGCGTGTAGGGTTAGTGGAAGACGGTAAAACATTAGCCTCACCACATGCTTTAATAATATCAGGTGAATGCCCACCACCAGCCCCTTCAGTGTGATAGGTATGAATAGTACGACCTTTAAATGCTCCTAAGGTGTCCTCAACAAAACCAGACTCATTTAAAGTATCGGTATGAATCGCTATTTGAACATCGTAACGCTCGGCAACCGATAAACAATTATCAATCGCCGCGGGGGTTGTTCCCCAATCTTCATGAAGCTTTAAACCACAAACACCCGCTTCAATTTGCTCTTCTAGGGCAAGTGGTAAACTTGCATTACCTTTGCCTAAGAAACCAAAATTCATTGGGAAATCATTTGTTGCTTGCAACATTTTATGTATATACCAAGGACCTGGTGTGCAAGTTGTCGCCTTAGTACCTGTTGCTGGGCCTGTACCTCCACCAATCATAGTCGTAACACCCGACATGAGTGCTTCATCTATTTGTTGTGGACAAATAAAATGTATATGGGCGTCGATACCGCCTGCGGTTAGTATTTGTCCTTCACCGGCTATAACCTCCGTACCGGGACCCACTTCAATATCGATATTGTCTTGAATATCAGGGTTGCCTGCTTTGCCTATAATAGCGATACGACCCTCTTTAATACCAACATCAGCTTTAATAATCCCCCAGTGATCAAGAATAACGGCGTTGGTAATCACTAAGTCAACGGTGTCAAAGCATGACGCTTGGCTTTGTCCCATGCCATCTCTAATAACCTTTCCCCCGCCAAATTTTACTTCTTCACCATATTGTGTGAAGTCTTTTTCAACCTCTAACCATAAATCTGTGTCGGCTAAACGAACTCGGTCACCGACTGTTGGTCCAAACATATGTGCGTAGGCGTTTTTATCAATACTGGCCATGATTATAAGTTTCCTTGTATTTCACCGCGAAAACCAAAGATCCTGCGTTTGCCTTGAAAGGCAACCAGGGTTACTTGGCGTTCTTGCCCAGGTTCAAAACGAACGGCGGTACCTGAGGTGATATCTAAACGATAACCTTTGGCGTGTTCTCGATTAAAATGCAAGGCAGGATTTACTTCAAAAAAATGATAATGAGAGCCAACTTGAATGGGTCTATCGCCAGAATTAGCCACCGTAATTTTCAATCGTTGGCGACCGACGTTGAGTTCGCGTTCGCCTTGGTCTGTTTTTATTTCACCTGGGATCATCTTTGCTTCTCTTGTGTTTAATGTCTAACTAGGTCTTATGTGACGTTCAGTAGAGATCTAGTTAAATAATAGGATTATGAACGGTGACAAGTTTGGTGCCATCAGGAAATGTAGCTTCTACTTGTACATCAGGAATTAATTCTGCAACTCCTTCCATGACTTGATCACGGGTTAACAACGTGCGGCCATAATCCATCATTTGAGCGACAGTGTTACCATCTCTGGCCCCTTCAATAATCTCCATTGAAATATAAGCCATAGCTTCAGGATAATTTAATTTCACACCACGCTTTAAGCGTCGTTCTGCTAACAATGCGGCAGTAAAGAGCAGTAATTTATCTTTCTCTCTTGGTAATAAGTCCATGCTGTGCACCTTTGTTTATTTATTTAATAGTAAGGGGGGTCATTAAGTGTCTGATCAGGTATGCCAAATACGCGGAATGTTCGCTGGTTTTTCTAGGTATACCGGTCTGATTTTTTGCCATAATTTAATAAAAAGTGCTTTGCATTCTTCACTATGCTCACCTAAATAACGTATCACTAATAACTGGCGTATTTGGCTGATACTCACTTTTTCTTCGGCGTTTTCTTCAACCATACAGTCGCGTAATTGCGCTACGAGTGCTTTATTGTCAGCATCGCTAAGTAGACCTGCTGGGGCATAAGCTAAAAAAGTGGCAAAAACACTGTGGCTATTTAAACCTGCGATGTGTTGATGTACTCCACTGCTAGGTTTTATCGAAATTCTATCGTGATAAATTAAAGTGTTTTCACAATAAACACGGTTTAATTGGCTATAACTGCCATATTTAAAGGGTTGATTTGAAAGGGGTAAGCCCAAACAGGTAATATCCCAACCTAAATAAGCGCTATCACTTTTAAAGTGAACATCAACAGTATTAAATCCATCAGCCCCCTCATAAACGATCGTTTCTAAGGGGAAATTTTCACACTTCGCCTGATGGTTAATAATAATGTCAAGGTGTTGAACTTGTTTGGGATCACCAATTGTTAGGTTTGTTCTAGCGCGATAAAAGCGGTTAGCACCAGGCGTAGTTATTAAACTGTGGGCTTGTCTGTTGAGTTTAATGTTAATGTTTAATTCATCACCCGACACTATGCCCGCTGGTGGGTGTAACAGATAAATATGTGCACAGTCGCCTCCTTCTGGGTAGAAAGCTTTTTGCACGCTTAATGGTCCATTGCGTTGAGTACGGGTAAGTTGAGTGCCAGTCGATGTAAAACTAAACTCTAAAGATAAGCTGGCAAACCATGCATTTTTAGGCGCAGGGTTAATGGGGAAATTATTGATGGCTGGCTTAGCTGTCATGGTTATATGGGCTACTTTTTATTCTAACTTTCGCTGAAAGTAGAAGAGGGTGCATGGCTAAAGCTGTTTTGCACAAACTACGCCAAATAATAAAAGTTAATTATTTCAGTGTTATAACGAGATTGATTGGCTAAAAAAATAATGTCATCTAAGAAAGACTGTTTATTTGTTAAGTTATTGTTTTTACTTTTTTTATTACGCTGGTGTCAAAGACAATGTCAGTTTGACTTAAGGGTTTAATTGCGTTTAGAAGACAAAGGTTTAGCTGTGAATTAAATTAAACGCTTATCATGGCGGCTAGTTCACCAATAGAATCATGGAGGGTATTGCACCGCTATGGTGCTTGCGCTTTAAAATGGAGCGATTAATTGAGTATTAAAAATAAACAGTGTGTTAGTGATTGTTTAAGTTATTGTATTTAAATGTTAAATTTTAATTTTATATGGTCTGTAATGTGCATAGACGTTAATGAGTTAAATTTTACTATACATCAACAGATGAATTAAAAGGATAATATGGACGCTATACTTGTTATTATTGCAGTCTCGTTAGCACTTGCTAGCGTTATCAATATAGTATTAACCAAGTTCTCAATTTCGCACATTATTGGCTACATTATTACCGGCACCATAGTAAGCAATATTTTTGATTTCAATGGCAGTGACAATATTCATTCCCTTGAGCTTATTGGTGAATTTGGTATTGTTTTTCTTATGTTTACGATTGGCTTGGAAATGTCTTTTGCGAAGCTAGGTAAAATGAAGGAATTGATATTTTTTAATGGTTTTATCCAAGTTAGCTTTAGCGCTATTGTTATTTTTATACTTGCATTTTATCTTTTTAATATTGAACCGATACCCTCATTAATTATTGCGCTTTCATTTAGTTTATCTTCAACGGCTATCGTATTACCTTACCTGAAAAAATCAAAAGATATAGTGACACCCTATGGTAAAAAATCAGTTGCTATACTGGTTTTTCAAGACTTAGCCGTTATCCCTATTTTACTCTTAATGGGTTTTCTCTCAAATAATGAATTGTCTCTAACCGATGTGCTGCTAAAAACTTTTTTGTATGCCAGTGGTATTATTATTTTTATGTTCACTATAGGAAAAAAAATAATTGCTTGGTTACTGCATTTTTCATCGAATGCGCTAATGGAAGAACTGTTTTTAATATCGGTATTTACTATCGTATTGGGGGCATCAATTATTGCTCATAACCTCGGTTTTACTTATTCTTTAGGTGCGTTCATTGCGGGGATGATTATTGCCGAAACTAAATTTCACATGAAAGTTGAATCCGATATATCTTCATATAAAGATCTTTTTTTAGGTGTTTTTTTCTTTTCTATTGGCACAAAAATAGACGTTGAGTATTTTATAACTCATCTTCATTGGGTTGCGAGTGTACTCGTCCTTGTTATGATAATAAAAGCGACGATTATTTATTTTTTGATGAGAAAAAAATCGAATAAAAGCGAATCAATTAAATCTGCTGTTGCCTTATGCCAAGTAGGGGAGTTTTCTTTTGTGATTTTTGCTATGGCAATAAGTCAAAACCTGATAGCAAAAGATTTAGCGAGTTTTCTGATATTGGTTACCGTTTTATCTATGATATTAACCCCTTTTATGGTCAGTAATATTTATAAATTAGCCGCACTTTTTGTCGTTGAATTTTTTGAAGCTGATAAAATAACCACCGTAAAGGTGACTAATCACACCATTGTTTGTGGTTTTGCTATTTTAGGTCGCATTGTAGCGAAAGAACTGACAAATAATGGCATCAACTTTTTAATTATTTCTGATAATTTACAACATGTATTATTGGCAAGAAAGCGTGGCTATAACGCTTATTTTGGTCACCTAGATAAAACGCCCGTACTTGAATCATTAAAAGTAGAGCAAACAACTAGTATCATTATTACGGTAAACACATTAAAGAACAAACAAATAATTTGCCAAGCCGTACTCGATTACTATCCTAAGGCAAACTTAGTCGTTAAAGTGAATTCACTTGAGGAGAAAAAGGCACTGGCGGGCATTAATATTAACTTTTTTGTTCATGCACAACATGAAACAGCGGTGCTATTAGTTAAAAAAAGTATGGTTTGAATTGAAGTTTATAACCTGAGTAATAATAATTTTTTAGCTTGATTAGGGCAGTAATAATCCTATAGGCAAAAGTTTTTCGTCACTAAAACCTATTAAAAACCGGTAGAAGACATAATAATATTATTTTAGTCCGCTTTATATCTATAATAATTTAACTTTCATATAGAAATTCATCAATAAAACTTAACCAATAGACCTTGAATAAGTTATTGATTATTTGATCTAATATTTAGTTAATGTGAATATAGGGTCTATACTTGGGCAGAGATAATATCCGACAATTAATTAATGGGTTAAGCTAGCCTCGTTGTCTTATAGATAGTCAGGTCATTGCTGAAATCGCCACTGGGCCCGCTAAAGGATTGTAAACAAAATAATATGACTAATATTAAAACCCTACAACAGAAAATTAAACGTCGTAACTCATTAGCGATAGCTTTAATTGCTGTGTTAATTAGCCTGTCATTTTTAAGTTTGATGCTATTATTTAATCAACAAGCCAAAGACGCTGAAACGATTAATCTTGCTGGCGGCCAAAGAATGTTGTCACAAAAAATAGCTTACCTAGCCATTCAGCATTATCACAATATAACTACGGCTGAAATTGATGAGAAGGTGACAAAAAATCTCTTCGATACGGTCAAATTGTTTACGACTAACCAGCAACTTTTAACAATGATGGTGGTTAACAAATCTAATAGCATGCCTAGTGAATTATATTCATGGTATTTTAATGCGCCGACTGAGCTTAACAAACGGGTCAATTACTTCGCTGAAAGTGCTATCGCGCTTAGTCTGACTCAAAACAAAAAGAATGCTGAGGCAATAGTTAAAGAAAAATTCAATCCAGGGGCTATTAATAATTTACTGATTTCTTTAGATCTAGTCGTTTCCAAAATAGAGCAACATACTAATCAGCGTATAGTTAACATAGAAAGACTCGAAGCATTTTTATGGCTGGTCTCAATGGCCCTATTATTTGCGATAAGCTTCTTCATTTTTAGACCCCTGCAACGACTCATTAGCAATTATCACCATGAACTTTCACTTTCTAAACAAAAAAGTGTCGAGTTAATGCTGGCGATAAATAAGCACGCGATTGTTTATCGAGTCAATGTCGATGAAAAGGGTACGTTAACGGAAGTTAATCAACGTTTTCTTGATTTCTATCGTTACCGTGAAGAAGAGATCCTTGGTCACAGTGTTGTTGAAATATGCGCTGAAAGTTATACCCAAGATGATTATAAAGATATATTACAAAAAGCGGTCGCTAAAGAATATTGGCATGGTGAATCCATTAATAAAATTAAAGGTGGCCGAGAGCTATGGTTAAGTACCACCATAGTGCCACTGATTAACAATGAGAATAAGGCAGAATCTTTTATTGTTATTCAGAACGATATTAGTGGTATTAAGCAAACTGAACTGACTCTTAATAAACTTCATAAAATAACCTCGGATATAGACAAAAGCTTAATTGATAAAATTCAAAACATTTTAGAGCTTGGAAAAAAAATATTTAATTTGCCGCTTGCGTTGATCAGTGAAATTCATCATCAAGAATATCGAGTTGTCTATTGTCATACTCCGAACAATGAAATTAATCCTGGAGATATTTTTGATTTAGGCAATACCTATTGTTTTCATACTTTACATGCAAACCAGCCTATTTCTTTTTACCATGCAGGTGAAAGTGAAATAAAAGATCACCCGTGTTATCAAGCTTTTGGTTTAGAAAGCTATATTGGTGTGCCATTGACTGTTGATGGCAAACTGTTTGGCACATTAAACTTTTCTGGCCCTGAACCTTCGGCAAGGCCCTTCACCACCAGGGAATTAGATTTAATTCAATTGTTTTCTCATTGGATAAGTGCAGAGCTAACACGTGTTAAACATAAAAATAGATTGCTAGGGCAACAATCTTTAATGGAAGAAATGGCACAGCAAGCTCGCATTGGTGTCTGGGAAGTTGACCTAGTCAACAACAATGTTTACTGGTCAAAAATGACTAAAGTCATTCATGAAGTGCCCAATGAGTATCAACCAGAACTATCTCAGGCAATTAATTTTTATAAAGAAGGAGAAAGTAGAGAGAAAGTACAAGCGTTAATTGCCAAGTGTATGAATGACGGTAGTGCTTACGAGGAAGATATGCAGTTGGTCACTGCCAAAGGTAAAGAAATTTGGGTGTCTGCTCGTGGTCGTTCCGAGTTTACCGATGGAAAATGTGTGCGTTTGTATGGCTCATTTCAAGATATTACTGATAAAAAGATAAGCCAACAGCGTATTAGTCTGCACAACCAACGAATGAGATTAGCAACAGACTCTGCCGGTATCGGTGTGTGGGAACTTAACTTGCTCAGTAATGAATTAAAGTGGGACGACTGGATGTTTAAGCTTTATGGTGTCGACCGTCAACCAGCTTTAAGTGCGCAAGATGTTTGGGACAAAGGTGTACATCCTGAAGATATCGAGAAGGCCGGTCGTGAATTCATTAATGCAATTAAAGTACACGGTCAGTACGATACACAATTTCGAATTATATGGCCAAATGGCGAAATAAAATATATCAAAGCAGCGGCGATTATCAGTTACGACAATAATAAAAAACCGGTATCAATGATAGGTGTGAACTATGACGTTAGCGCAATCGTTGAGAATGAAATCGCGCTTATTAAAGCGAAAGAGCAAGCAGAAGTAGCGGTAACTGCTAAAAATGAATTTTTTGCCAGTATGAGCCACGAAATACGAACACCAATGAATGGTGTTATTGGTATGCTGGATTTAGTTAAAGACTCTGTGTTAAGCCAAGAACAAAATCACCGAATCGGTATCGCCCAGCAAAGTGCTCACTCGCTTTTAGCGTTAATTAACGACGTTTTAGATTTCTCCAAAATAGACGCTAATAAGTTAGAACTTGAAAATGTTAGTTTTAACATACGTGATATGGTTGGTGACTTAGCCGAATCTTTTGCGCAACAAGCTCAGCACAAAGGCTTAGAGTTAATCGTTGACCTTGTTGATATTGAAGAGTCGCTAGTGGTTGGCGATCCTAATCGACTTCGTCAAATATTGACCAATTTATTAGCTAATGCTATTAAGTTTACCAAACAAGGCGAGGTGGTTATTCGTCTTTGCCAGCAAAATCACTCGACAACGCATTGGCGAATTATTGCTGAAATATCTGATACTGGTATCGGTATACCAAAAGATAAGCAGCAAGGATTGTTTGAAGTGTTTAGTCAAGTTGATGCCTCAACAACACGAGAATATGGCGGCACAGGGCTTGGTCTTGCTATCGTTAAAAAGCTTTGCTTATGTATGCAAGGCAGTGTCGATGTTGATAGTAACCCAGGTGAAGGTAGTACTTTTAGCTGTGATTTATTGTTAGAAAAATCAGCGGATTCTTTATTGTCTCAACCTGTAAAAGCTTTGCAAGGCAAACGTGTGCTGGTTATAGAGCAAAATCAATCCTGCGCTAACGTCATTAAGCGCCAATTAAACTGCTGGCATGTAGAAGCTGATATCATAACGACCTTACAACCTGCGCTCACAGCTCTTAATAAGCAAACAGAAAATGACCACTATGATTTGTTGATCATCAATCAACAACTTGCCGATTTAGATGCTTTAGCATTTGTTAAAACAGTGCGCTTGAATCCGGTGCATAAAAATCTAAAAATTATGTTTATGACGCTAATGAGCATTCAACATGATTTAGCCGATAGCACGGCAAGTGGTATTGATGGTTTTTTTCCTAAACCGGTAATTACCACCGATTTACAACGAGCATTAAACACTTTATTAGCTGAACCTGAAAAACAGCTCATCAGTGAAGTGACTACGGCTAAATTAGCACGTTTATCTGATGAAGATAGTAGCTGGACAAAAAAGGTTAAATTACTACTGGTAGAAGATAATCGAGTTAATCAAATGGTTGCTATGGCGGTGTTGAAAAAAATAGGAATAACCCAATGTGTTATTGCCATTAACGGTAAAGATGCCATTGAAAAGCTTAAAGCAAGTGATGAGAGCCAGCCATTTACTTTTATTTTTATGGACTGTCAAATGCCTGAAATGGATGGTTACCAAGCGACAGCCTCGATTAGGCAAGGTAATGCCGGAGCTCGCTATTTAAGTATTCCTATCGTTGCTATGACGGCCAATGCGATGGTTGGAGATGAAGAAAAATGCTTGTCTGCAGGGATGGATGATTATTTGGTTAAGCCGATCAACAAAGAACAAGTGAAAGAGGCAATCAAAATATTTCAATTAAAATAGCTGCTAGGTGTAAAAAGTTAAACCAATATCGAGCGTAAAAAAAACAGCAAAAATCGCGTAAGAAACAGCCGTATTAATAGGGCGGCTTGGTCATAATATTAATGTTTATTAGACTGCTCTGTGTTGTTATTACAGCAAAAGTGATTATTTTAAAAATATATTTTAGTGATTTTATTATGAATATCATTGATAGTTTTTTATCTTGTTTTTGAATGATAGAAAACGTCTAATCCATAGGCTAGTAAGCATTCTTGTGATTATGTATACAAACCAACGACTGCACCTTTTGTCGTTGGTTTGAAAGCAGAAAACCGTAAATATTCTTATCATTACTTTAAAGTCATGCGGTATGTCAGTGCATTGACCTGTACTGAGTGAACACAGATAATGTTGTGGTCGTGAAGACTAAATATCGGCTGTCACGACCCTAAGTTATCGAGATTAAACGTGGAGATCACCCTTTACCTTGGGTGCGATTTCGATTGGATTTAGCGCTAGCATTCTTTTCAATAAACTTTTTCTCAATAAACTTGAAGATCATGGTGGCAACATCCTTTTCAGTCGCGGCTTCAATACCGGCTAAACCCGGCGAAGAATTAACTTCCATGACCACAGGGCCACGTTCGGCGCGCAGTAAGTCAACACCACAAACGTTTAGCCCCATAATGTTTGCTGCCGATACGGCCGTTGCTCTTTCTTCTGGTGTAAGTTTAACGAGTACCGCTGAACCGCCGCGGTGTAAATTTGATCTAAATTCACCCTCGGCGCCTTGACGCTTCATTGCGGCAACAACACGGTCTCCAACAACAAAACATCGAATATCAGCACCACCGGCTTCTTTGATAAACTCTTGAATTAAAATATCAGCATTTAAACCCATAAATGCTTCAACAATCGCTTCTGCTGATTTAGTTGTTTCAGCAAGTACGACTCCAATACCTTGTGTACCCTCAAGTAACTTAATCACGCAAGGTGCGCCACCGACGTTCTTAATTAAATCTTTTACATTATCAGGACGATTAGCAAAGCCTGTTCTTGGTAAGCCGATGCCTTTTCTTGACAGGAGTTGCATAGAGCGTAACTTGTCTCTAGAGCGACTAATCGCTACAGATTCATTGACACTAAAAGCACCGGTCATTTCAAATTGACGGACTACTGCGGTGCCATAGAAAGAAATTGATGCGCCAATACGCGGTATAATAGCGTCGTACTGTGGCAGCTCTTTACCTTTGTAGCGCACAACAGATCTATCACTAGTGATATCCATATAACAATGCAGTGTATCGATAACGTCAACTTGGTGACCCAGCGCTTCACCCGCTTCTTTTAAGCGACGAGTCGAGTACAACTTCTTGTTTCTAGATAAGATTGCTATTTTCATGTTTGATTTCCTGTTTTTATAAAGAACAATAATCTATAGACTAGACTGTTTACTAAATAGTCACAAAAAATAAAAGATTTTTGACAAAGGCGGTAAACAAGCTCAACTTTATTGTGCATGTCAATATGACCATTTGAAATTTCATCTGATAAGTACAGCATATATAGTAGACCGATGATAAAGCACCGTCTTCTTTTGGATTAGCCTTATAAAACTACAAATTCAATGGTTTGTGTTGAATTGGTCGCGAGCCTTTAATGATAGGTATAAAGCCGATATGACATCACAAGAAATTTTAAAATCAGCAACATTTAACTCGGCTGATTTAATGGCTATATCAAAGCGTTTATGAACACTTGAAATCAGAAAAGTTGCTGACATTATTACCATGCACGCTAGCCCTTTCGTTGATATTAATGAATTATTAGCTGTTGATTTTGTAATGAAGTCAGATGACGTGGTCAAGTCTAAGTCATGGCGTAACCCTTAATAAAAGCCTGTTTAATCTTTGTTAAACAGGCTTTGTACTTATCATATTGAGTGATGCTGTTTATTGCAGGACTACCATAAAAAGAATAGCATTATTTTACGCTAAAGCGTGATTTCTTCTGCGCTGCTGACGGTTTCGGTGATTTGTTTACGTTGGTTCATTCTCAAGGCTAAATACAAATCAGAATGCACATAAATTCCTTCGTGACCTGATTTAATCTCTGCTTTTACAAACCACGCCAACAACTGTCTTTTTCTGCCAGCAAGCTCAAGGCGAACACCGCGCTTTCTAAAAATAACCTCTAAATCTGATAGCATCGCCATCACACTTAAGTCTAAATGAGTAAAACATGGCACCGCATCAATAATTACACACTCAATGTCATCTTTTTGTCTGGCATATTGTTCTAACAATCGGCGTTTAAAGAAACTAGAGTTAAAGTAAGTTAAAGGCGAATTAAAACGATAAATAAAAATACCGTCCACCGCTTTCGCCTTATCACTGGCATCTAAACTTCGCACTACACCGTTGATATCAACACCGAGTATATGGTCGGTGGGGCGCATTACTGTCCTAATAAATTGGAATAAACCTAGTAATACAGCAAGGGTAATACCGGGAATAACACCAATAAATAACACCGCCAATAAAGTGGTTAAGGTTAAGTAAAATGCTTGTCGGTCTTTTAGTCTGAGTTTCCAGACCATCTTCAGATCTAGTAGGTGTACAGAAGCAATAATCAAGACAACCCCCAAGGCGGCACTGGGAATAAATTCAAGGGGTGCAGTAAAGAAAATAGCAATAATTGCAATAATGGCTGCGGCTATAATAGAGACTAATTGGGTTTTTCCGCCATTGGCATCATTGACTGCGGTGCGAGAAGAGGCGCCACTGACGGCAAAGCCCTGTGATACAGCCGACGCTAAATTAGCAATACCTAAGGCCATAAATTCTTTGTCTGCATCAACATCATAGCCATTTTTTGCGGCAAAGCTGCGAGCGGTGAGCATCATGCTAACAAAACTTATTATCGCTAAGTTAAGTGCTGGCATAACAAGCTCACGAATAACACCGACATTAAATTCAGGTGTTTGAAATAAGGGTAAGCCCCCCTCGACAACGCCAATGGTTTTTATACCAAACTGCTCTAATTTAAAAAGCCATACTAAGGCTGCACCCAACGCAATGGCAAACATTGAAGCAGGCCAAGTGGGCTTTAGGCGTTTCATACCAAAATAAATAGCCAGGGTAAATAAGGCGATAGTTAATGTTGGGAAATGTGTTTGTGCTAAGTAATCAGGCACACCGCCCAAACGTTCGAGCAGATACCTTTCATCAAAGGTAAAACCAAATATTTTAGAAAATTGACCAACAATAACTGTTATCGCAACACCATTTAACAGCCCCATTAAAATAGGTTTAGACAAGAAGTCAGCCAATACACCAAGCTTGAAACGACTGGCCAGAATGCACCAAAAACCGGTCATCGCTGTCATGGTAATAACTAACTGCCAATGCTTAGTACTGTCGCCGGCGGCTAAAGGGGTGATCAGTGCCGCAATAACTGCACAAGTTGCCGCATCAGGCCCAACGATTAATTGCTTAGAGGTCCCAAATAATGCATATACCATCATAGGTAATACACAGGAGTACAAGCCTACTACGGCATTAACTCCGGTGAGTTGTGCATAAGCTATAGCAACCGGTAATGCAACGGCTGCAACCGATAATGCCGCTTTAACATCATCAGCAAACCAACTTCTTTCATAGTTAAATAAGGTGTTTAAACCTGGCATAAAATCATACAAACGTGACAACACAATAGCTCCCTTATTTATTTAGTGCTCAGCGATGCTATGCGTTTTGCTAATGGCGGATGACTCGAAAAGAGTGCGCTCATTTTACTTGAGCTAATGGCAAAAGCTGACATTTCGGTCGGTAGCTGGGGCAAGTTTTGTAGTTGCTCTAGTTTACTGAGTGCGGAAATCATATTTTGTCGGCCCGCAAGGCTTGCACCATCTTCATCTGCTCTAAATTCTCGATAGCGAGAAAACCACATCATTATCATAGTCGCTAATAAGCCCAATACGAGTTGAGAAACTAATGAGACAATCCAAAAGGCAGGTCCGTGACCACTTTTTACGTTAAATACATTGCGGTCAACCACATGACCGATAATGCGTGATAAGAACACCACGAAGGTATTTAAAACCCCTTGC
The DNA here is from genome assembly GCF_014077345.1 of Colwellia sp. BRX8-4. NCBI lineage: Bacteria > Pseudomonadati > Pseudomonadota > Gammaproteobacteria > Alteromonadales > Colwelliaceae > Colwellia > Colwellia sp. BRX8-4. Next base: position 9,602 of record NZ_JACGVS010000027.1, on the reverse strand, counting down.
AGAAGTGTCATTGTTACCATATCGCCATTGGCGACGTGGCTTATTTCATGAGCAAGAACCGCTTCTACCTCATTTTGACTCATGTGACTTAATAAGCCGGTACTTACCGCGACTAAAGCATTATTTCTACTCCAACCCGTTGCAAAAACGTTCGGTGAAGGATGATTAAAAATACCGACTTCAGGCATGCCAATATTGGCTTTAAGGGCTTGTTCTTGTACTGTTTTGAGTAGCCAGCGCTCGGTTTGATTATTCGGCGTCACGATAACCTCGACGCCCATACTTCTTTTCGCCATAAACTTAGAAATAAACAAGGAGATAAACGAACCACTAAAGCCAATAACCGTGGCATAAATGAGTAATGATTGAAAATTAAGGTCGACGCCATTTTCTGCCAACAAGCCTTCAATACCAAATAAGCTAAAGGTAATACTCAAAATCATCATAATGGCAATGTTAGTGGCCAAAAATAGTAAGATTCTCATTTTTTATCTCTTCATTTTGCAATAATAATGCCTTTATAGACAAGGCTGTTAGTCAAATAGTCACAAAGTAATTTAATCAAATAGTGGGCAAGTAATCAAAGTATATTTATTGATAATAGGCGAAGTGTTAAAAATTTATTCGGGTGTTTTATTTAGACTGAAAATAAGCGATGTGCTGACTGGTTTTAGGTTTTACTCTGTCTGCATTATCAATGATTTTTTTGTGTTTACGGTTAATGTGACTTTATTTTACTTTCACGAGTCTAGATAGAGGTGGAAAATTATGATCACAATATTAAGAATACAAAACATTTAAAGGAAAGATATGAAAGCTCTAATTTTACTGATTGCTATTGTCATGGTTGCTCCTGTTCACGCAACGCAAAATATATTCAACGTGCTAGTGCAAGATACAAACTTAGTGAAAGATATTCGCGCTGAGGAAGAAAATATTTGGATTAAACTGGCAGCCGCTAATCTTGCTGATGAAATAATTATACGAATTTCAAGTAAAGATAAAGATTTATATCGTCCATGGTTTAATGGCAGTGTTGATCTTCAATCAAAAGGTTTTCGTGGTAACGATATCTGGTCTGATAGACTTCAGACCCAAGCTAACTTCGTAGAGTATTGGCACAAAGGTCGGTTATTTCTTCATCTTCAGCGCAAGTAATGACATTTTTTGAATAGAGAGTCATCATTTTTTTAGTCTGTAATTTAGTGGCAGGCTAAATGCTGTTTCAGCGGATTCTTTAGTTTCAACCCAATCAACGGCGTAATTATCCATCAATAGACATTGAACTAAACCATCACCGATGATCTTGTCATCTTCGACGATTAATATGCGCATTTATTACTCCGCTTACTACAAAACTATCTATGATAAAATGTTAACCTTAAGGTCATATTAAGGCCTTTGCTTTATTGATCATTGATTATTGACTATTATTAATGTTATTCAACGTTACTCAACACTCGGTGATATTTTTTCTACTGAGGCGAGATAACTAAATTCTGGATCGACCAACATTTCACCTTTCATCGCTTCACGTCCCAATAGCATCAAGTGGTTCATGCTTGACCGGTCGGTTAATGACAGTCTTACTGTCCATGTTAATTCGCCCATTACCGCCAACGTATTGATGATATAGCGACGTTCTTTTTCTCCGTTAGACGATTTTATACGTTTTCTATCGACTATCTTTGCCGAACATTTAATCGTTTTAGTGACATCGTGAGAATCAGGATGAAATTCAAAGTCCAACATGCCAGTGACTTTATTTTCAGAAATATGGTCAACATGGAGCGATGAAGTTTGCGCGCCAGTATCAATGCGGGTTGCAACCTCAAATAGCTCTAATTCGGGTAAATCAATAGTTTCTCTAGCACCGACAAGTATTTTTTCTTTCATATTATCCATTTCATTATGTTGTTGTAGCAGACAAAATTATATTTTACGGCACAAGTGCTAAAACAATAGCATATCATTGTTATTAAGAAATACTACGCCAAAAAGATGTTGCCGTTGTCAGCAATAATGACAGCTCTTATTGTTATAAGCGCCATAACTGTTCGATAAGCATAGCTTTTTTATTACTAAAGTAAAGTAGGGTGGCTTGATTTTCCACCCATTTAAGGAGTGTTTTTCTGGGGGTATATCATCAAATTTGTTTGAAATTAGAAGGAAATAGGTCTTCTCTTCGCCGGCAAAGATGATGGTTCAATTGCTTGCTCTGCAGAAACAAAGGTTTCTTTAGTGTTTGATTTACTCTTTTTAAGCGAGCTTTTAGTTCCAGCTCCACTGGGCTGTGCAGTCGTTGATGACTTTTGTTTTGGAGTATGGGCAACTTCAAAAATTTCGCCATCAAATTCAACGGTATCTCCATGACGAATTTTCTTTCGTTTTTGAAACTCAACTTCATTGTTAACTAGAACATAACCTTCGCTGATCACTATTTTGGCTTCGCCACCACCACCGACCATATTGGCAATTTTTAGTAATTTACAAAGCTCGATTGGTTCAACCGAAATATTAATAATAGGGTGTGCAGACATGTAACGTTAGCCTAGTGATATTAAATTTAATGGCTACAATTATAACATAAAGAAGTGTGACAAGGATAAGGTATAGATTATTTAGTCGTAAATTATATTATCGCACTTCGTCAATTAAAACAGGTCTTTTTAAAGCTCACTTAATATATAGCCTTGATAATTTAAATGCTTGGGTTAATGGTTAAGCTGACTTTCGGCTGATAAAGTTTCTGTATCTAGCTTTTTTAGCGGCAGTTAGTCGACCGCTTTGACAAACTGATCAAACTTTATGGCCATTATTAGCCACAGCAAGGTTTACTTGGCTGAGGAATAAGTTGATGCTTTTTAAATGTTTTATACAATGCTAAAGTTTATAATTATGCCATAATCAAATTTACGGCGAACAGGGTAAATAACTTTTATTACTTGTTAAGAAAACATGAAAAGTTGCAGAACAACACTATGCATCCTTCTATTATTAGTGGTGTATCGCATTATTTTTTTCTTTACCCGGACACAGAGGCTAATTTGAATAAACTTGAAAAAAGTCAATTAAGTCAATTAGTAAAACGCTTGTACAGGTGCATGTTTGTCAAAGATGCTCAAGATGATAGCGTTCATACCATGGCTCTTTCGTTATGAGTATTTCACTTGTTGTTGCTGATGACCATGTGCTTATGCGCCAAGCATTAGTAAACTATTTAAAGGCAGGTAACGAGTTTACTATCTTGGCTGAATGTAAAGATGGAATAGAATTAATCAGTCAAACCTTAAAAACCGATCCTGATGTTGTGGTGATGGATATTTCTATGCCAAATATGAGCGGACTGGTGGCAATTGACAAACTATTGTCGCAACGGCCAACGACAAAAATATTAGTTTTATCCATGCACGACGAACTTGAGTATATTTTAGCGATGCAAAAAGCGGGTGCTAAAGGTTATATCCTCAAAGAGTCGTCCTCAGATCTTCTTATTCATGCGATTAAAGATGTTTATAACGGTAAAACCTTCTTTCCGAACTTATCTGCCAATAATTGTCAGCCGGCGTCCAACCCATTAGAAGTATTAACTCGGCGAGAAAGAGAAGTGTTTTTCTCAGTAATTGCCGGAAATACCAGTAAGAAAATAGCAGAATTACTCAATATGAGTGTAAAAACGGTGGAAAATCATCGCACCAAAATATATAAAAAGCTGCAGGTTGGCAGTGTGGCAGAACTACTAAGAATGGCTAATAAAGCAGGTCTTCTTGAATAGTGTTTATTTTATCTCATCTCATTTGAACTTTGCTAGAGACAAAAAAACGCCCTACAAGGAGGGCGTTTAATGAATGTAGATGTTATACGTACTCTGCTCTACATTTAGCTGTTATTACTCTGCGTTCGAACTTGTCCCTGAGACAAAGTAATTTTTATCTATTTGATTAGCGATAATCGCATAGCTAGCACGAGTTACACCGTCTTCTGGATTAAATGTAGCAACCATTGTCGGTTGTAAATCAAATTGACCTTGCTCAAGGCTATAGCGAACACCTAACAGACCTTCGTTCAAAGCAATTTGCACATAACCGCGCATATCGTCAGCAATATCACTTTGGTCAGCAATCACGATTGATTCACCCTTGTAATTAACTGTGATTTCATGCGCTTCGCCCAAGTCTATTGCCTCTTGAGTTTTACCAATAACTTGTATTAGGCTATAAGCTAAGTCAGCACGAGTCACAGCAGATTTTCCGTGGAAGTCGCCATTATTATCAACCATCATCACGGGACCAAATTGTTGTTTAGCATCTTTCAACGCGGCACCTGACATAGCAACTGATTCAGCAAAAATACGGTATCTAGCGTTAACACCACTTAGGCTTATTTCTGTTTCCCCATCTAAATGGCGATACTGACGTACCGATGTCCCCATGACTAAGGCTTTAGCCAATTCCTGACGATTTAACATCGCATCAGGTGCAAAAGATGTCGCTGAACGACCATCCATAAGGCGTTCAAGTACAGCAGTTTCTATTGCTGCTTGCTGACTATGGCCTGCTACGTCATCCATACCTTCTATGCTTGTTAAAATATCTTGCCACACCCAATAACTGATATGGTTATCACTGGCTTCTTCAGTTTGTGCCTGTTCGTCGTAAACTGCAGCAGCAGGTGGCACTGATAAACCAAAGGCGTCAGTTTCCATAGATAAGAGCCAAGTACCCGCTTGTGCTGGAGCCGTTACAAACGAGTTACTGTCCCAAACTGGGTCGGTAGAGTCGCCTTCAAAACGTTGCCCATCAGGTGCTACAAGTACAGCTTTAACACTTGTTAAGGCCGTTAAGCCGACATGTACGGTTTTTGCATTGGCATTGACTTTAAATTCAATTACTTGCGACTCTAGTGTTTCAAACGCTAAAGCACCTTCAGCAATTTTCATGGCTTGCATATTGATACTGGCCGTGAAACGAGAGTCAGCGCTGTTGTTAACAGATTTTTTATGATCTGCATTTTTCCCTTTAGCTGCAGCTACTGCAGCATGGGCATTAATATAACCTGCACCGACTTCCCAAGACTCATAACCTGGCATATTCGTCGCAGATTCTTTCATTAATTGCTTGATTTCATCGATACTTAGCGAAGGGTTAGCTTCCATCATCAGCGCTGCAACACCAGCAGTGTGTGGTGTTGCCATTGATGTACCCGAAATACGGGTATAAAAAGGAATATGTGCTGGGTCAAGCACCAAATCAGCATCTCCGCCATTGGCAGCCATATTGGTTGATGAACGCGTTGATACCATGTTGCGCCCTGGTGCGACAATTGTGACTTCGTTAGTGTAAGTCCATGCATTACCATCTGGCATGGTGAAATCACCGCTTTCATATTCTAAACCACGAGATGAAAAGTCGACTAAATTACCATTGGTATCGCCAGCACCTACTGACATTCCCCAAGGGATCTGAGCATGAGGGTTATTGCTATTTTCGCCAGAGCCCGAGTTACCCGCAGCAAATACCGATAAAATACCAAATTTGTAAGCTTTATATGACGCCAAGGCTACAGGGCCATCAGCATCAAATTTACCGCTTGAACCCCAAGAGTTACTCATAATACGCAGAGGATGTTCATAGTCATAAACGTGGTTAATAGCATAGTCATAGCCGCCAACCGCATCTAAAATAAATAAACCTAACCCTGAGCCGTAACCGACTAAATCAGCATCGGGTGCAACGCCTTTATATTTTCCATCAGACATAGCGCCCGAGCCCGCTATAGTGCCAGCACAGTGAGTACCGTGGCCGACATTCAAGTCGGTATTAGGTTGGTTTTTAATAACAAAACCGTCTGTGATACCGGTTTCAGCGAGATCGAGTGAATGTGTTGCCGCTTGCACGTTATCAACCACTACGTCGCCAAAGAATAAATCTTGGTGTGTTGCATCAATACCCGAGTCATTAACCATAATGGTTACGCCTTTACCGGTATATTCTGTGCCGCCATTGCGGTTTGCAAACTCGGTACCTTGAACTTTGTCAACACCGGTAATTTCACGAGAGTTAGCATTAAAATATTCAAGCTTACGGTTTAACCATACTGAACGGACATCATCTCGTCCGGCAATCGCTTTGATTTGTGCGACATTAGCAACAACACCCATAATAGGTACGGCAGAAAACTGCACACCCTTACTTATACCTAAGGCTTTTAACGCCCGTATTTGACTCACTGATATGGGCTTCATTTGTTCAAAGGTTACCACGGCCATAACTGTTTCTTCGCCGGTCATCGTCGGAAGCACTTGTGCCAGTTGCTCGCCAATAGCAGCGTCAGCTAAAGCGTGCGTAGGTAATGTCATTGCCAAAGAGGCTGCAGCCAAGGCACTTAAGGTAAATTTTTTCATTTTATTTCAAACTCCAATATGTTTCATACTTGTAGGTTAAATATCTTAAATATTTCTAATTGTTTTTAATTATTAAAATATTTTTATCACCTTTAGTCTCCCGACAAACCACTAAGATGAAAATAGGGGGTTACCCCTAATATTGGATAAATAACTGCGTAATTAGCAAACCTATAAGGTGAATCATTTTAGAAACAAAGTATCAGTGAGTTGATCGTATTAGCGATTTTAATTTAGCTAATAGTTCTTTAGATAGGGGGAACCCCCTATTTACTCAGCCCCCATTAACTCGATAGAGTGCTTGAGTGAATTATATACACCCCTTAATAATAACTAGAACGAGTGAAATAATGAAAAAATTTACCTTAAGTGCAATAGCAGCAGCAACCATGGCATTAACTATGCCGTCTCAAGTTTTCGCTAACGCTGCCATTGGCGAGCAGTTAGCTGAGTTTTTACCGACTATGGTTGGTTCTCAAACGGTTATGGCCGTAGTAACTTATAACCAATTAGAGCCGGTATCAACAACTCAACTAGAGCATCTTTCTGGACTAGGTATTAGTCAGGCTGTTCAGTTTGCTTCGGTTCCTGTTATTGGCGTAGTCGCTAACTTAGATCAAATTAAAGCCATTGCTCAACGAAGCGATGTGCGCTCGGTATGGTTAAATCGTGAACTTGAATACTTTAATTCTGATGCTCGTCAGATCACGGGGGTTGATGCGGTTCAAGGTGAAGAGTTTAAAACACAAAATGGCATTGAATATACCGGTAAAGGCGTAACTGTAATGGTTAATGACTCGGGTATTGATGCTACCCATCAGGATTTATTCTTTGGCGATAAAGTGATTGATAACGTGCAAGGTCTAACGCATGCAAGTTTATTAAGCATAACGGGTGTAACCGAAGGTCTAATACTTAAGAACCAACCTAACACAGATACTAATTCAGGCCATGGTACACATGTTGCTGGCACTATTGCTGGATACGGTACTATGTCAGATGGCCTTTACCCAGGCGCAGCGCCAGATGCTAAATTAGTAGGCTATGGCTCAGGTGGCGTTATTCTTATTCTTGATACTATAGGCGCTTATGACTATGCCATTACTAAAGGTGATAGTTACGAAAATCCATTGCGCGTTATGAGCAACTCTTGGGGTTCAAGTGGAAAGTTCGACCCGACTGGCCCCGTTTCTCTAGCTTCATATAAAGCCCATAAAATGGGAATATTATCTGTGTTTGCAGCAGGTAACTCAGGCTCAGGTGAAGATACGCACAATCCTTATGCACAAATTCCTTGGGGCATGTCTATTGGCGCAGGAGAAAAAGATGGCACACTTGCTGGTTTCTCTTCACGTGGTTATAAGTATGAATCTGGCGAGCTCGATATGCCAGATGGTACAAAGTGGACCTACAATAATGAAATTACTATCGTAGCTCCTGGTGTAGACGTTATTTCTACGCGTGCTGTTACTAATGCTGGCGCAAATGGTGGCGAAGCTGATGTAGACGCGATGGACCCTACTCATTTACCTTTCTATACCATGATATCAGGTACGTCGATGGCAACGCCTCATGTTTCTGGTATTATTGCGCTAATGTTAGAAGCTAATCCTGACTTAGATAACATGGCCATCAAAAAATTGTTACAAGAATCTGCGACTAATATGCCAGGTTACGAGCGCTTTGAAGTCGGTGCTGGATTTGTAAACGCCCGTGCAGCAGTAGCCGCAGCCAAAAACTATGATATGAACCACAGTGTCACGGTGAATAACCTACGCGGTAAAGTTTTCAATGCTAATACGCTAGTTGAAATTAGTGACACAAGTTATGAAGGTTCTATCTGGTCAACACCCAATGGCGTCACAGAGCCACTAGGACTGCAAAACTCATTTACATTTATGGTTGATAGTGATGCATTGTGGGTTAAGGGCTCTGCGAGCTCATTGGCTAATACGGCTAAATTAGTTTTAATTGACCCCGATGGCACTGAATACTTTGGTAATTTAACTTTACCTGTGCTTGAAACTGGTATGCGTGTTACGGCACCTGCAATGGCAGGTGAGTGGACGGTTCGAGTTGACGGACTAACCTCTTTGTCTGGCGTAAATCCAGATCCACTTAATCTAACTAATGGTCCAATGGCTCCTGAAAATTTCGACGTTAGCATAAATTTTGAAGACTTAATTGGCTTTGAAGGGGTAAACGATATAGCCGCTCATCGTTATGAAAATGCGATAAAATATGCAGTAAGCAAAAGACTAATGGATGGCTTGAATAAAGGTAATTTCAACCCTGACGCAAAGTTAAAACGTAAAGACTTAGCTAAGTACCTAGTCATGGGGGGCGCTGTTCGTCAATACCGTTCATTAGACAGCGAGCCAGAGCCAACCCTTAATACAGTACCTAATGGTTACCAAGCGTTTATTGAATCGGTATCGGTTGTCGGTGGTGCATTGAAAGATAGCTTACGTACACAGCAGCCAGTTATGCTTAGTCAAAATGGTGAGTTTGCACATAACGGACGTGTATCTAAAGTAGACCTAGCTTACAGTTTAGTACAAATTCTAGGACTTGAATCAACGGCTACAGCGTTTGATCCCAAAGATGACATTACGGTTGACTATAATGGTCAGACTATTGTGCTAGCAGATCAAGACAACATTGACAGCGATATGAAAGGTTATGTGCAACTTGCTATACAGCTTTCATTATTGAATGTTCACTTTGATGTTACTCAAGGTACTTACGACTTAACGCCACAGTTGAATGCTAGCTTTGGTGGAAATTATAAAGTCACTCGTGCAGAATATGCTTTAACTGCCGGTCGTCTTTTTGGTCAATACTTTGAGTAAAGACTTTCGGTAACTAGTACCGCATATTAATCAGGAGGCCATTTGGCCTCCTTTTCTTTACCGGTTAACCACAGCCCCTTGCCGCTCTCACTGTTAACCATGGTTTCTCCTTTTTCAGTATCGTTTTGATAAGCTAATACTATGTTAAGCGACATCATTGACACCTTTTACAAGGGATCTCTTATCTGTTCTCTGCAGAGTTGCGCCGGTTTTATTTTTATCTTTGTGTTTTGGCTTGTTGTTAATTGTAGAATTAATAGTTGTTAATTAGCAATTAGCATTTAGCTTTTAGCAATTAGCAGTTGGTTGTGGGTAGTTAATAGTTCTTTTCTATCTCATTGGAATAC
>NZ_JACGVS010000013.1:0-131656 GCF_014077345.1 Colwellia sp. BRX8-4 | reverse complement strand
ATGTGAGAAGTATTGATTGTAATACCACGCTCACGCTCTTCAGGAGCATTATCGATTTGTGCGAAATCTTTAACTTCACCACCGTGTACTTTAGTTAATACTGCAGAGATAGCAGCTGTTAAAGTTGTTTTACCGTGATCGACGTGACCGATAGTACCAACGTTAACATGCGGTTTTAAACGTTCAAATTTTGCTTTAGCCATTTTTCAATTACCTTAAAGTTTATTAAAAGCGCAGCCAAGATGACCGAGCTAGACTTTCACTAACTATAAGTGAGTGTCTTACGAGATTCCAAGAGATTCTGTTATTGCCGCAACTACATTCTTAGGAGCTTCACTGTATTGTAAAAATTCCATCGAATAAGAGGCGCGGCCCTGTGTTGCACTGCGTAATGCAGTAGCATAACCAAACATTTCAGACAGTGGTACTATTGCATTCACTATCTTAGAGCCAGCAGGACCTTCGTCCATGCCATCGATCATACCGCGACGACGATTTAAATCGCCAACGACATCACCCATGTTTTCTTCTGGCGTAGTTACTTCTACTTTCATCATAGGTTCTAGAAGTGTCGGCGTAGCTTTTAACGCCCCTTCTCTAAAGCCCATTGAAGCAGCAACTTTAAACGCCATTTCATTAGAGTCAACGTCATGAAAAGAACCGTCATAAAGTGTTACTTTAACATCAAGCATTGGATAACCGGCTAATACACCACTATCCATTTGCTCAAAACAGCCTTTTTCAATGGCAGGTATATATTCTTTAGGAACAGTACCGCCAACAATTTCGTTAACAAATTCGAAACCACCACCTTCTGGTAAGGGTTCCATTTTCAACCAAACGTGACCAAATTGGCCTTTACCACCTGATTGTCGAATAAATTTACCTTCTACTTCAACCGTAGAACGAATAGTTTCACGATAAGCAACTTGTGGCTTACCAACATTACATTCGACGCCAAACTCACGTTTCATGCGCTCGACAATAATGTCTAAGTGTAGCTCACCCATACCGGAAATGATCGTTTGACCCGTTTCATCATCAGTAGCGACCTTAAACGAAGGATCTTCAGCTGATAATTTACTTAAGGCTAGGGCTAACTTGTCTTGAGAAGCAATGGTTTTTGGTTCAACGGCTATTGAAATTACCGGATCAGGGAATTCCATTTTCTCAAGTGTTATTACGTGATTGGCATCACACAGTGTTTCACCCGTAGTAACATCTTTTAAACCGATGGCTGCTGCAATATCACCAGCACGAACTTCTTTAATTTCTTGACGGTCATTGGCATGCATTTGCACTAGACGACCGAGACGTTCTTTCTTGCCTTTAATCGGATTAAAGACACTATCGCCTGTTTTTACTACTCCGGAATAGACGCGGAAGAAGGTTAACGTACCAACAAAAGGGTCAGTGGCAATTTTAAAGGCTAACGCGGAAAATGGTGCACTATCATCTGCGGCGCGCGTTGCAGGTGTTTCATTTTTGTCATCACTAATACCCGTAATAGCAGCAACTTCCGTTGGTGAGGGTAAATAGTCAATAACGGCATCTAAAACAGCTTGTACGCCTTTGTTTTTAAAAGCAGAGCCACAAGTACAAAGAATGATTTCATTATTAAGGGTACGTTGTCGAAGTGCTGACTTGATTTCGTCTTCTGTCAAATCGCCATCTTCAAGGTATTTATCCATTAACTCGTCTGATACTTCAGCCGCTTCCGATATCATATTCTCACGCCATTCATCGGCAAGGTCTTGCATATCGGTAGGTATTGCTGAATAAGTAAAAGTCATGCCGTGATCGTCTTCACTCCAGTTGATCACTTTCATTTTAACAAGGTCTATAACACCTTTAAAATCTTCTTCTGAACCAATAGGTAACTGAATAGGAACTGCATTTGCTTTTAGACGTGCTTTTAGCTGACCAACAACAGAAAGAAAGTCTGCGCCAGTGCGGTCCATTTTGTTAACAAAAACAATGCGTGGAACGGCATACTTTTCCATTTGACGCCAAACAGTTTCTGTTTGCGGTTGAACACCTGAAGAGGCACATAAAACTAATACAGCACCATCGAGGACACGCAAAGAGCGCTCAACTTCAATGGTAAAATCAACGTGACCAGGAGTATCGATAATATTAATACGGTGGTCAACAAATTGACCGTCCATGCCTTTCCAGAAACAAGTTGTCGCAGCTGAGGTAATGGTAATACCCCGCTCTTGCTCTTGTTCCATCCAGTCCATGGTTGCAGCACCATCGTGCACTTCACCAATTCTGTGAGAAAGACCCGTGTAAAACAAAACACGTTCTGTGGTTGTCGTTTTGCCAGCATCTACGTGCGCACAGATACCAATGTTACGGTAGCGCTCAATAGGGGTGATACGTGCCAAAATGAAATCCTCTAATTCTTAGTCACTAATAATTAGTACTATTAAATAAATATTCGCATAAGCGGTGAGTATTTGTTTAATACTACTGTTTAATACTTTTTGAACTGCGCAAAGCATCAGTCCGTAAAAGTTAGTATGGCTAGCAAGAGAAACTCTTGCTAGCCATGTATTTACCCTAAGCATACGCAAAGGGTAAATCATACATCCATTCAAAACTGCTAGCTTACCAGCGGTAGTGAGCGAACGCTTTGTTAGCATCAGCCATACGGTGAACGTCTTCACGTTTCTTAACCGCTGAACCTTTGCTGTCAGACGCATCTAACATTTCGTTAGCTAGGCGCTGAGCCATTGATTTTTCACCACGTTTACGAGCTGCTTCAACTAACCAACGCATGGCTAGAGCATTACGACGAACTGGACGAACTTCAACTGGTACTTGATAAGTAGAACCACCAACACGACGAGATTTAACTTCGACAGATGGGCGGATATTATCTAAAGCAGTTTCGAAAAGCTCTAAGTGAGTTTTCTCGCTGTTTTTTTCAGTTAAAATGTCTAATGCACCGTAAACAATTTTTTCTGCAGTAGATTTTTTACCATCAACCATAAGGATGTTGATGAATTTTGCTAAAAGTTCGTTATGGAACTTAGGATCTGGCAATATTTTACGTTGCCCTACGACGCGTCTTCTTGGCATCTTAATTCTCCGTAGTATTCAGGATTAATCCAAAATATATAAATTTAAAAATTTCTTATTTGGCCTTACTTAACGTTTTTTTCTCTTCCTATCTATAAGGAGTTAGAGAGGAAAACTTAAGATTTAGGTCGTTTAGCACCGTATTTAGAACGGCCTTGTCTTCTGTCGCTTACACCTGAACAATCAAGCGCGCCACGAACGGTGTGATAACGCACACCCGGTAAATCTTTTACACGGCCACCGCGTATTAAAATAACGCTATGCTCTTGTAAATTATGTCCTTCACCACCGATGTATGAAGTTACTTCGAAGCCGTTAGTTAAACGAACACGAGCAACTTTACGAAGTGCTGAGTTAGGTTTTTTCGGTGTAGTTGTATACACACGAGTACATACGCCACGACGTTGTGGACAAGCTTGTAACGCTGGAACGTTACTTTTAGTTACTTGTCTTACACGTGGTTTACGTACTAATTGGTTAATAGTTGCCATTAAATAGCTCCCGATTAGTTAAACTTGTGTAAATTCCAATCAATGAGAAATTTACACCCTTATAAACGTGAAAATCCGCGACCTTAAATGCTATACATAAACAGTACAGGATATAGGGTCGCGGAATTCTATAGGTCAAGCTATGGCCTGTCAAGTAGCACAGGCCATTAACGCTATATTTTTTACTTAATCACTAGCATTTAGTGCGTCAGTTAATGCTTGTGCTGCATCGTCAGCTGAAACAGCGACTTCTTCAACAGCAGGCATTTTTGCTTGTAGTTTACGTTTAGCACGTTCCTGATGGTACGAATAACCTGTACCCGCTGGGATCAAACGACCAACGATAACGTTTTCTTTCAAGCCACGTAACTTATCTTTCTTACCTGCAACAGCAGCTTCAGTAAGTACACGTGTTGTTTCTTGGAAAGATGCCGCTGAAATAAACGATTCAGTTGCTAATGATGCTTTAGTAATACCCATCATTTGCATTTCGTATTCAGCAGGTTGCTTACCAGCAGATTCAAGCTCGCGGTTTGAAATATTAACACGCGCTACTTCTACTTGTTCGCCTTTCAAGAAATCACTATCACCCGCGTCTAAGATTTCACACTTGCGAATCATTTGACGGACGATAACTTCGATGTGCTTGTCGTTAATTTTTACACCTTGTAAACGATATACTTCTTGTACTTCGTTAACAATGTAATTAGCAACAGGTGCAACACCACGTAAACGCAAGATATCATGCGGAGACTCAGGACCATCGGCAATAACTTCACCTTTGATTACTGGCTCACCCTCATAGATATTCAAAAGACGCGTTTTAGGAATCATCTCTTCGTATACTTCACCGCTAGGTTGAGTGATTAATAAGCGCACTTTACCTTTGGTTTCTTTACCGAAAGCAACAACACCTGTTTTCTCAGCAAGAATTGCAGGAAGTTTAGGCTTACGTGCTTCAAATAAATCAGCAACACGTGGAAGACCACCGGTTATATCACGAGTTTTAGAACTTGCTTGTGGTATACGAGCAAGTGCATCACCAATGTTTACATCCGCGCCATCTTCTAGGTTAACAATTGCATTACCCGGTAAGTAGTAAAGTGCTGGGATTTCAGTCCCGGCAATCATAACTTCTTCACCGTTAGCATCAACAAGTTTCAATGCTGGGCGCATTTCTTTACCCGTTGCATTACGTTGACCTGCGTCAGTAACAATAATACTAGAAAGACCAGTCAGATCATCAGTTTGACGAACCATAGTCACGCCATCAGAAAGATCAACGAACTGAACTTTACCTGCTACTTCCGTAATAATAGGGTGAGTATGCGGGTCCCAGTTAGCGATGATTTCACCGGCAACAATTGAACCACCATCTTTCTTAGAAAGCACTGTACCGTAAGGCACTTTATAACGTTCTTTCTCACGACCTAGCTCATCAATTACCGTCATTTCAGATGAACGTGAGGTAATAACAAGATGATCTTCAGAGTTAGTTACAAACTTAGCATTTTGAAGTTTCAAAGTACCTGTGTTTTTAACTTGTACGTTGTTTTCAGCAGAAGCACGCGATGCGGCACCACCGATGTGGAACGTACGCATGGTAAGCTGTGTACCAGGTTCACCGATTGATTGTGCTGCAACAACACCAATAGCTTCACCTTGGTTGATCATATGGCCACGAGCCAAATCACGACCGTAACAATGAGCACAAATACCAAAATCGGTTTTACAGGTAATAATTGAACGTACTTTCATTTGATCAATTGAGTTTTCTTCAATGAAATCACATAAAGCTTCGTCAATTAGCGTGTTACGAGGTAATAAAACTTCGTCAGTACCCGGCTTGATAACATCTTCAGCAACAACACGACCAAGAACACGTTCTCTTAATGGTTCAACAACATCGCCACCTTCGATTAGTGGTGTCATTTGTAGACCGTCGAAAGTACCACAATCATGTTCAGTCACAACCAAATCTTGTGCAACATCAACTAAACGACGAGTTAAGTAACCCGAGTTAGCTGTTTTAAGTGCAGTATCGGCAAGACCTTTACGCGCACCGTGAGTTGAGATGAAGTATTCAGATACGTTCAAACCTTCACGGAAGTTAGCTTTGATTGGCGTTTCGATGATAGAACCATCTGGTTTAGCCATCAAGCCACGCATACCCGCTAACTGACGGATCTGAGCAGCACTACCACGAGCACCCGAGTCAGCCATCATGTAGATAGAGTTAAATGAATCTTGTTCTTCTGGCACGCCGTCACGGTTAATAACAGTTTCTTTTGATAAATTGTCCATCATCGCTTTAGAGATTTTCTCGTTGGCAGATGACCAAATATCAATAACTTTGTTATATTTTTCGCCCTGAGTAACTAAACCTTGCTCGAATTGAGTTTGGATTTCAGCAACTTCTTCTTCCGACTCTTCGATAATAGTGTATTTAGCCGCAGGAATAACCATATCATCAATACCAACAGAACAACCCGCGATCATCGCGTAATGGAAACCTGTGTACATGATTTGGTCAGCAAAAATAACCGTTTCTTTCAAACCTAAGTTACGGTAAGCGTGGTTAATTAATTTCGAAATTGGTTTTTTGCCAAGCGGTTGATCGATTAGATCGTAAGGCATACCTTTTGGACAAACCTGCCACATAATGGCTCGACCTACCGTGGTATCACGTAAAGTCGTTTTAGGAACAGTAAAGTTACCTTCTTCGTCTTTAAAGTATTCAGTGATACGAATTTTTACACGGGCGTGAAGTTCTGCAACACCTGTGCGGTAAGCTTTTTCAGCTTCTTTAGTGTCAGCAAAAACCATGCCTTCACCTAAACCATTAACACGGTCACGTGTTAAGTAGTACAAGCCTAAAACAACATCTTGTGATGGTACAATAATCGGCTCACCGTTTGCTGGTGATAACACGTTATTGGTAGACATCATTAAGGTACGAGCTTCCATTTGCGCTTCGATAGTTAACGGTACGTGTACCGCCATTTGGTCACCATCGAAATCGGCGTTGTATGCTGCACAAACTAGAGGATGCAAGTGAATTGCTTTACCTTCAATTAGAACAGGTTCAAACGCTTGGATACCTAGTCTGTGAAGTGTTGGTGCACGGTTAAGCATAACTGGATGTTCACGAATAACTTCGTCAAGTACATCCCAAACTTCAGCGCCTTCACGTTCAACTAATTTTTTAGCCGCTTTAATCGTAGTCGCTAAACCACGAGCTTCTAATTTACCGTAAATAAATGGTTTGAATAATTCAAGTGCCATTTTTTTCGGTAAACCACACTGGTGTAAACGCAGTGTAGGACCAACAGTAATTACAGAACGACCAGAGTAATCAACACGTTTACCCAATAGATTCTGACGGAAACGACCTTGCTTACCTTTAATCATATCGGCAAGAGATTTAAGAGGACGTTTGTTAGAACCGGTAATTGCGCGACCACGACGACCGTTATCAAGAAGTGCATCAACAGATTCTTGTAACATACGTTTTTCGTTACGTACGATAATATCTGGAGCAACTAAGTCAAGAAGACGTTTTAAACGGTTGTTACGGTTAATAACACGACGGTATAAATCGTTCAAATCAGACGTAGCAAAACGGCCACCATCCAAAGGTACTAACGGACGTAAATCCGGCGGTAAAATGGGTAGTACGTTCATAATCATCCACTCAGGCTTATTACCTGAAGCGGCGAATGCTTCCATTAATTTTAAACGCTTAGTGACTTTTTTACGCTTAGTTTCACTACCAATTTCAGGAAGCTCTTCACGCATTTGCGCTACTTCGCCTTCTAAATCGATTTGTTGTAGTAAAGCTAAAACAGCCTCAGCACCCATTAATGCGTCAAATTCATCACCATGCTCTTCTAAAGCATCAAGATATTCTTCTTCAGTTAGAATTTGGCTTTTTTCTAATGTCGTCATACCAGGTTCAGTAACAACATAAGATTCAAAATAAAGAACACGTTCGATATCACGAAGTGTCATATCAAGTAATAAACCAATACGCGAAGGTAATGATTTTAAGAACCAGATATGTGCAACTGGGCTTGCTAATTCGATATGACCCATACGGTCACGACGAACTTTTGTTAATGTAACTTCAACGCCACATTTTTCACAAATAACACCACGATGCTTTAAACGCTTGTATTTGCCACAAAGACATTCGTAATCTTTTACTGGACCAAAAATACGCGCACAAAATAGACCGTCACGTTCTGGTTTGAACGTACGGTAGTTAATCGTTTCAGGTTTTTTTACTTCACCAAATGACCAAGAACGAATCTGATCTGGTGAGGCTAGTCCGATACGTATACCATCGAACTCTTCTGTTTGATTTTGTTGCTTAAGAAACTTAAGTAAATCTTTCACACTTCTTCTCCTGTCGGAGTTAAACCTTAAAGAGAAAGCAGTTGCCTGCTTTCTCCGTGTACTGACTCATCAATTTGATAGTCAGCATGCAGCTTTGGAAGCTAGTCCTGATCTAATTCGATGTTAATACCTAACGAACGAATTTCTTTCAACAATACGTTGAATGATTCAGGAATGCCTGGCTCCATTCTGTGATCACCGTCTACTAAGTTTTTATACATCTTAGTACGACCGTTAACATCATCAGATTTAACCGTTAACATTTCTTGTAGCGTATAAGCAGCACCGTATGCTTCTAGTGCCCATACTTCCATCTCACCGAAACGTTGACCACCAAATTGCGCTTTACCGCCAAGAGGTTGTTGCGTTACTAATGAGTAAGAGCCAGTAGAACGTGCATGCATTTTGTCATCAACCAAATGGTTAAGTTTTAACATATACATGTAGCCAACCGTTACAGGACGTTCAAATTCACGACCAGTACGACCGTCAGTTAAGATAAACTGACCGCTTTCAGGCATATCAGCAAGTCTAAACATCTCTTTGATTTCTTTCTCTGCTGCACCATCAAATGCTGGAGTAGCAATAGGAAGACCGGCACGTAAGTTATTAGCTAAACGCATCACTTCATCATCAGAGAAGCTCGCGATGTCAACAACTTGACGAGATTCACCAACATTGTAAACTTCTTGAATGAAGTTACGTAGTTTATGAATTTCTTGTTGCGCTTCCAACATACGGTTGATTTTTTCGCCAATACCACGACACGCCATACCTAGATGAGTTTCTAAGATCTGACCAATGTTCATTCGTGATGGTACACCTAACGGGTTAAGTACCACATCAACAGGAACACCATATTGATCGTAAGGCATATCTTCTACTGGAACGACGTTTGAAATAACACCTTTGTTACCATGACGACCGGCCATTTTATCACCCGGTTGGATGTGGCGTTTTATCGCTAAGTAAACTTTGATAATTTTAAGAACACCTGGAGCTAAATCAGCACCTTGGGTGATCTTACGACGTTTAATTTCAAACTTCTTATCGAAATCAGCTTTAATATTGTCGTATTGCTCAGCAATTTGTTCAAGCTCAGATTGTTGACCTTCGTCAGACAAGTTTTGAACTAACCAATTTGCACGAGACATACTATTAATGTCTGATTCGTTTAAGCCAGCAGATAAAAGAAGGTTTTTAGCTCGAGCATAAATACCATCTTCTAAGATGCTAAATTCATCGCCTAAATCTTTCTTAACTTCTTTAAGTTGTAATTCTTCAATTTCAACAGCGCGCTTATCTTTTTCTACACCGTCACGGGTGAAGATTTGAACGTCGATGATAGTACCTTTAACTGAATTAGGTACACGTAAAGAGCTGTCTTTAACGTCAGCTGCTTTTTCACCGAAAATAGCACGTAATAGTTTTTCTTCTGGTGTTAATTGTGTTTCACCTTTAGGAGTAACTTTACCCACTAAGATGTCGCCACCATTAACTTCAGCACCGATGTAAACAACACCCGCTTCATCTAATTTAGATAAAGCTGATTCACCAACATTAGGAATATCAGAAGTAATTTCTTCACTACCTAATTTAGTGTCTCGTGCTATACAGGTTAATTCTTGAATATGAACAGTAGTGAAACGATCTTCTGTAGCAACACGTTCAGATAACAACATTGAATCTTCGAAGTTGTAACCATTCCAAGGCATAAACGCTATACGCATGTTTTGACCTAGGGCTAATTCACCCATGTCCGTTGAAGGACCATCAGCTAAAACATCACCACGTGTAACAGGTTCACCCATACGACACTGTGGACGTTGGTTGATACATGTATTTTGGTTTGAACGCGTATATTTAGTTAAGTTATAAATATCAATACCGGCTTCACCAGCATGCATTTCGTCTTCATTAACTTTAACAACAATACGAGAAGCGTCAACATAGCTGACTACACCACCACGTTTTGCAACAGCAGTTACACCTGAATCAACAGCTACAACTTTTTCCATACCTGTACCGACTAACGGCTTATCAACGATAAGAGTTGGTACGGCTTGACGTTGCATGTTTGAACCCATCAGGGCTCTGTTAGCATCATCGTGCTCAAGGAACGGAATTAAACTTGCTGCAACTGAAATAATCTGCTGTGGCGAAACATCCATGTATTGGACTTGTTCTGCCGAGATTAATGTAAATTCGTTTTTGTGACGACATTGTACTAAGCCGTCTACTAACTTACCTTCACTATCAACCGGAGCTGTAGTTTGGGCAATAACGAAGTTACCTTCTTCAATTGCTGATAAATAATCAATATCATCAGTGACTAAACCATCAACTACTTTACGATATGGAGTTTCTAAGAAACCGTAATCGTTTGTACGTGCATAACACGACAATGAGTTAATCAAACCAATGTTTGGACCTTCCGGCGTTTCGATAGGACATACACGACCATAATGGGTCGGATGTACATCTCGAACTTCAAAACCAGCACGTTCACGCGTCAAACCACCTGGGCCTAATGCGGAGATACGACGTTTATGCGTCACTTCTGATAACGGGTTGTTTTGATCCATAAACTGTGACAATTGTGAAGAACCGAAAAATTCTTTCACAGCCGCAGAGATAGGCTTAGCGTTGATTAGGTCTTGTGGCATGATAGCGTCTAAGTCACCAAGACTTAAACGTTCACGTACAGCACGTTCAACACGTACTAGACCAACACGGAATTGGTTTTCTGCCATTTCGCCAACAGAGCGAATACGACGGTTACCTAAGTGATCGATATCATCAGTCTCGCCTTTACCGTCACGAATGGCGATTAAGGTTCTCATTACTGAAATAATGTCATCGTTAGATAAAATGCCACTTCCAACATCGTCTGAATTGCCAACACGACGGTTGAACTTCATTCGACCAACGGTTGATAAATCATAGCGTTCTGGAGCAAAAAACAAGTTAGTAAATAACGTTTCTGCTGCATCTTTTGTTGGCGGCTCGCCTGGGCGCATCATGCGGTATATTTCAACTAAAGCTTCTAGCTTGTTTGAAGTACCATCAACACGAATAGTGTCAGACATGTATGAACCAACATCGAATTCATTCATATATAAGGTAGAAAGAACTTTATGACCAGCTTGGCTTAGCTCTGCTAATAACTCTAATGTTATTTCAGCATTGGCTTCAGCAATAACTTCACCAGTAGACTCATCGATGTAAGCTTTAGATAAAACTTTACCTACGATGTACTCAGCTGGGACTTCTAGCTTTTCAAGATTTTCTTTCGACAATGAACGAATATGACGTGCAGTAATGCGACGACCTTGTTCTACTAATACATCACCATTTTTCAAACAAATGTCAAACGTTGCCGTTTCACCGCGTAAGCGCTCAGGGATTAAATCCATGATCAACTTATCGCCTTTGATTGAAAAGTCAGTGGTGTCATAGAACATGTCTAGAATTTCTTCAGTAGAATACTCTAAGGCACGTAAAATGATTGACGCCGGTAATTTACGACGACGGTCAATACGTACAAATAAATTATCTTTAGGATCAAACTCAAAATCTAACCAAGAACCACGGTAAGGAATAACGCGTGCGTTATATAATACTTTACCAGATGAGTGTGTTTTACCTTTATCATGATCGAAAAACACACCTGGAGAACGATGTAATTGCGAAACAATAACACGCTCAGTACCATTAATAACAAACGTACCGTTGTCTGTCATTAATGGGATTTCACCCATGTATACTTCTTGTTCTTTGATATCTTTAACTGTGCCTGCTGGCGCTTCTTTATCGTAAACTACTAAACGTAATTTAACGCGAAGCGGCGCAGAATAGGTTACACCGCGGATTTGACATTCTTTGACATCAAATAACGGTTCGCCAAGTCTGTAGCTCACATATTGTAACTCTGAGCTACCAGAGTAAGCTTTAATTGGGAAAATAGAATGAAACGCAGCCTCTAGGCCTGTTTCACCTGTTGGATCAATATCAATAAACTTACGGAAAGATTCGAGTTGGATTGATAACAAGAATGGATAATCCATTACTTGTATGCTTTTACCAAAGTCCTTGCGAATACGTTTCTTTTCGGAGTAAGAGTAAACCATGGGGTTCCTCAGCTTGCTGGTTATGGCCGATCTGCCTTTAAAATACCAATTGGACTAGACAACTTCAGTATAGCTTCATACTTTGTGTTAGCTAATCCAATTGGTATCAGACAGGATATTGCAATGATACTTAATACATTTAGTACCAATTATGCACTTTTTGGTTTAAAAAAAACCACTTTCTTTAGCGCAAAAAGGCCGGTGACTTTAAAGTCACCAGCCATTGCCTTTTCAGGCAAATAATCTGTTTAAAAACAGATTATTTGATCTCAACAGAAGCGCCAGCTTCTTCAAGAAGAGTCTTAAGAGCTTCAGCTTCAGCTTTGTCAACGCCTTCTTTAACAACGCCAAGAGCTTCAACTAAGTCTTTAGCTTCTTTAAGGCCTAAACCTGTAGCGCCACGAACTGCTTTGATTACTGCAACTTTCTTCTCACCGAAGCTAGTCATAACAACGTTGAATTCGCTTTGCTCTTCAACAGCTTCAGCTGGTCCAGCAGCGGCAACAGCAGCTGATGCAGATACGCCAAATTTTTCTTCCATTGCTTCGATTAAAGCAACAACGTCCATTACTGACATGTCAGCAACTGCGTTTAGGATATCGTCTTTAGAAATAGACATTTTAAATTTCCTGTTTTTTAATAAACAGCCTTTGGCTGTTTGAAATAACTATAAATACAAAAAGTGCGAATTGTGCTCTGCCTATGTTTAAGTAATAGCAGAGGTAAACAATTATTAAGCGGCTTCTTGTTCTTTCTGATCGCGAACTGCAGCAATCGTGCGGACTAATTTGCCTGCAGATGCTTCTTTCATTGCGCTCATTAAACGTGCAATCGCTTCGTCGTAAGTAGGTAGCTTAGCTAACACATTTACGTCTACTGAATTACCTTCAAATGCAGCTGCTTTTAAATCAAAGGCTTCGTTAGATTTAGCGAAGGCTGTGAATAAACGTGCAGCGGCACCTGGGTGATCAGATGAAAAAGCAATTAATGAAGGTCCTTTGAATACGTCAGAAACACATTCAAATTGAGTACCTTTTACTGCACGACGTGCTAATGTGTTACGGACAACTTTCATCCATACACCACTTTCACGTGCTTGCTTACGCAATGCAGTAATTGCTTCCACTCCAACACCACGGGCATCCGCGATTACAACTGAGTGAGCGCCACTAGCAGCTTCTTGAACTTCAGCAACAATTGCCTTTTTGTCATCAAGATTGATAGCCATTGGCTTTAACTCCTGGTTCACCGGTTAAATAAACCGGTATTTACTATCCCTAGTTTATATTCTTTCAAAGAAAGTAAACTAGGCCGTTACGGCGAGGACCAGAATTAGGAAATACTGGGTAATCACCATCTACGTAGGAAAAATTAAGTCTATTAAAGTAAATAATTACCTCATAAACTCCTACGGTCTTTGACGGGGTTGTTTAAACTTCTAAAAGAATAAAACAACACCTACCAAAATTTTTAAGGGCGAAATTATAGTCTATAATTTAACCCTTGTAAAGTGCAAAAAATGTGACTTTACTTAGAAACTGCTGTCAAACTAGCTTGGTTTACCGATACACCGGCGCCCATAGTAGTTGAGATAGAAAGTTTCTTAATGTACTGACCTTTAGCATTTGCTGGTTTAGCTTTCTTTAAAGCTTCCAATAAAAACTCTAGGTTTTCTTGTAATTTAGCATCGTCGAAATCAGCCTTACCAATAGTAGTATGGATGATACCGTTTTTATCATTGCGGTAACGGATCTGGCCCGATTTTGCATTGTTAATAGCGGTTACAACGTCTGGTGTTACAGTACCAACTTTAGGGTTAGGCATTAAACCACGTGGGCCTAAAATCTGACCAAGTTGACCAACAACACGCATAGCATCTGGAGAAGCGATTACAACATCAAAGTTCATCTCGCCTTTTTTAACTAATTCAGCTAAATCTTCCATACCTACGATGTCAGCACCAGCTTCTTTCGCTTTCTCAGCATTTGCGCCCTGTGTAAATACAGCAACACGAACATCACGGCCAGTACCATTTGGTAATACAGCTGCGCCACGTACGTTTTGGTCTGATTTACGAGCATCGATGCCAAGATTTACAGCAACATCTACACTTTCACGGAAGTTTGCAGTAGCAAGTTCTTTTAATAAAGAAATGGCTTCAGCAATATCATAATCTTTTAATACGTCTACTTTTTCACGGATTAGACGAGCGCGTTTCGTTAATTTAGTCATTGATTAGTCCTCTACCACTAAACCCATTGAACGAGCAGAACCCGCAATGGTACGCACTGCAGCTTCCATAGAACCAGCAGTTAAGTCAGCTTCTTTTGTCTTAACAATTTCTTCAAGTTGAGCTGTAGTAACAGTACCCACTTTGTCAGTGTTAGGACGGCCAGAACCGCTTTTGATGCCAGCTGCTTTTTTCAATAAGTAAGAAGCAGGTGGTGTTTTTGTTTCAAATGTAAAAGAACGATCGCTGTATACAGTAATAACTACTGGTACTGGAGCGCCTTTTTCTAAAGATTCTGTTTTTGCGTTGAACGCCTTACAAAATTCCATGATATTCACACCGTGTTGACCTAAAGCAGGACCAACTGGCGGTGACGGGTTTGCTGCACCAGCAGCAACTTGTAGCTTGATTAGAGCTTGGACTTTCTTAGCCATTTTTCAATACCTTTAGTTTGGGTGTTAACGCTAAAATTTAAATCAGCTCCCCGTTGTTCGATTATCCTTACTTTTTCCTAAACGACGAAGTCACTTAAAAAAAATAGGCAGCGGATTATATATTAAAAAAGCCCTTTTACACAAGACTTTAATGAAATTCTTATTTATATGACTTCTGGGGTAGTTCAACGGATTATATTGATATAACAAAAAAGGCTAGAGATTCACATCTCTAGCCTTTTCGAATTATTATTTATTACTGAGTGGTTAGCCTTTTTCGACTTGTCCGAACTCTAAATCTACTGGGGTTGAACGACCAAAGATTAATACCGATACTTTAATACGGTTTTTATCGTAATCTAATTCTTCAACAACACCGTTAAAGTCAGCAAATGGGCCATCAATAACACGAACCACTTCGCCGGGCTCAAACAATGTTTTAGGACGAGGCTTGTCGGTATCTTCTAGTCTTTGTAAAATACGGTCAGCTTCTTTTTGTGAAATAGGTGCTGGGCGATCACTGGTACCACCGATAAAACCTAAAACTCGTGGCACACTTTTAACTAAATGCCAGGCTTCAACATCCATTTCCATTTGTACTAATACATAGCCAGGGAAAAACTTACGTGAACTCTTACGCTTTTGACCAGCACGCATTTCAACGACTTCTTCGGTAGGCACAAGAATTTGACCAAACTTTTCATGCAATCCTTGAATTTCGATATGCTCAACCAATGTTTTTTGCACGCGTCCTTCATAGCCAGAAAAAGCTTGTACAACATACCAACGTAATTTCGGGTTTGTGTTAATTGCTTTTTCTTCGTTTTGTTCATTCTCTTCAGGAGATAAAATTTCTTCAGTCATGATTACACCTTCAAACCTGTAATAAAGCCAACTACCCAAAATAGCGTAGAATCAAGTCCCCACATCACTAAAGACATAATAAAAGTAGCGAACAATACGATACCTGTAGTTTGTATCGCTTCTTGGCGTGTTGGCCAAACAACTTTACGAATTTCAGTACGTGATTCTTTCGCAAATGCAACGGCGTTGTGACCTTTAACAGTTTGCATGGCGATTACACCAGCAATAACGATACCGACAACGGCACCTATCGCACGGTATAAAACGGATTCATCACCGTAAAAATAATTGGCGAAAACGACTCCGGCTAAAAGCAGGATAACGATCATCCATTTTAGCGAATCAAGAGATCCGTTTGGCTGGCTTTCTGTACTTGCATTCATAATATTGACCTGTAAATATTTGCCTATGGCATGTTAACTTCATCACTGAAGTTACTTCAAAAGTATTAAAAAATACTTTATAAAATATGGCAGGGGTAGAGAGATTCGAACTCCCAACCGTCGGTTTTGGAGACCGCTGTTCTACCAATTGGAACTATACCCCTAGTTTACTTTCCATCTAAGATGAAGAGTTACACTTTTCTGGTGAATCTTAGTTTGTTTGGGAATTTAAAGAGACTCAAGAAGTGAGGCGCCATTATACTAATGATATTACTTTTCTCAAGTGATATTTTCTTTTGTCTGCTGTTTGTTGGCTTGAAGGTTCTTTTTCTGATTATCTAGGTGAAGCACTAGTAAATTTCAGCCGATGCACGTTAATATATTACCCATTAATAAGTAGATATAAGGTCTAACAATGAAAGCAAGTGTAAAATGGATGGGTGAAGAATTATTTATGGGTACTTCGCAAAGTGGTCATACGATTGTTTTGGACGCTAACGCCGGTGCATCTGCCCCTAGCCCGCTAGAGAATGTATTGATTTCATTGGGGGCTTGTTCCTCAGTAGATGTTGTCAGTATTCTTGATAAATCTAGGCAAAACGTCAGTGGTTGTAAAGTGGATATTGAAGCTAAGCGTGTAGACTCAGTGCCGAAACTGTTTTCTGATATTCATCTGCACTTTGTGATAACAGGTCAGGAAGTTTCAGCAAAACACGTCGAGCGCGCCGTTAAGCTTTCTGCTGACAAATACTGCTCAGTGGCATTAATGTTAAATAAAACTGTAAAAATCACCCATGACTTTGAAATAGTCGAAGAGTAAATGCACGATGTGCTGTAATTTACGTTACAGCACAATTTACTACAAATCAGTCATCCAATCTAATTGCTTATTGGCGCGGTGCTTTTTCTCCATTAAATCTCTGATCAATGGTGTTAACAGTAATTCCATGGCAAGCCCCATTTTCCCACCCGGCACAACTAAGGTATTGATACGTGACATAAAGGCACCGTCAATCATCGATAAATAGTAAGGAAAGTCAACCCCGGTAGCTTCGCGAAAGCGTATTACCACAAAACTCTCATCAAGGCTTGGTATCGCTTTAGCACTAAAAGGGTTCGAGGTATCTACTGTCGGAACGCGCTGGAAGTTGATATGTGTCTTTGAAAACTGTGGTGTTATGTAAGAGATATAGTCTTCCATACTACGCACTATACTTGCTGTTACCGCTTCTCGGCTATGTCCACGTTGATTAGTATCGCGTATTATTTTCTGTATCCACTCTAAGTTAACTATCGGTACCATACCAATTAACAAGTCGACATGTTTTGCTACGTCATTTTTTTCAGTGACCACGCCGCCATGTAACCCTTCATAGAAGAGTAAGTCAGTGCCATCACCGAGTTTTTCCCAGGGTGTAAACGTACCCGGCATTTGGTTGTAGGGAACGGCTTCATCAAAAGTGTGAAGGTATCGACGCATCTGGCCTTTACCCGTTTCAGAATAAGTGCTGAAAAGTTTTTCTAAGGCGTCGAAATCGTTAGCTTCATCACCAAAATAACTAATGTTTCTTCTGTCTTCTCTCGCCTTACGCTTTTCGAGGTCCATTTCTTGTCGAGAGTACCGATGAAAACTATCTCCTTCAACCGTAGCTGGAGTGATACCCAATGAACGAAATATATGTGCAAACGACTCTATCGTTGTCGATGTACCTGCTCCTGATGATCCGGTTACAGCAATGATAGGATTACGTGATGACATAATTGATTCTCTTAAGAGTGGGGGTAAATGTTATACGGAGAATTTGAAGGTTGGTCAAGTTTACACTAGGGTTGATTATCATTATTTTTAAAAACAAAAACGGAGCCGAAGCTCCGTTTTTAATTTTAAAGCAAATTTAGCTAGGCTAAATTAAGCTTCTGCTGACTCTTCAACTTCTTCTGCAACAACATCTGATGCAGGACGGTCTACTAATTCAACATAAGCCATGGGCGCTTTATCACCAGTACGGAAACCACATTTTAAAATGCGAGTATATCCACCTGGACGTTCTTGGTAACGTGCACCAAGTTCGTTAAATAAAATACCTACTACTTCTTTATCTTGTGTACGAGCAAACGCTAAACGGCGATTTGCAACACTGTCGGTCTTGGCCAATGTAATCAGTGGCTCTACAACGCGACGTAGTTCTTTAGCTTTAGCTACAGTCGTTTTAATAACGCCGTGCTTAACTAGTGAACTTGCCATATTACGGAACATCGCTTGACGATGACTGCTATTACGGTTTAACTGGCGACCGCTTTGACGATGGCGCATAAGTTAATCCTTCTCTCAAACTATTAAAAAACGATAAACGAATTAGTCGTTATCAGCGATGCTTTCAGGCGGCCAATTTTCAAGGCGCATACCTAAAGATAAACCACGAGACGCCAAAACGTCTTTGATTTCTGTTAAAGACTTCTTACCTAAATTAGGTGTTTTAAGAAGCTCAACTTCTGCACGCTGTACTAAATCGCCAATGTATTGAATTGCTTCTGCTTTTAAGCAGTTTGCTGAACGAACTGTTAATTCAAGATCATCAACTGGACGAAGCAAAATAGGGTCAAATAAAGGTTTCTCTTCTTTTGGCTCTACTTCTTTAATATCACGCAATTCTACAAACGCATCTAGCTGTTCAGCTAAAATTGTTGAAGCACGACGAATAGCTTCTTCTGGATCCAATGTACCATTGGTTTCCATATCAAGTACAAGTTTGTCTAAATCAGTACGTTGTTCTACTCGGGCAGAGTCAACATCGTAGGCAATTCTTACAACTGGACTGAACGAAGCATCAACTAACAAACGTCCGATTGCACGATCTTCATCCTCGGCATCGCGTCTAACTGAAGCAGGAACATAACCACGTCCCATTTCAATTTTGATGCGCATGCTGATAGAACCTTCACCTGTTAAATTACAGATTACATGATTAGGATTTGCGATTGTTACATCTCCGTCATGTTGGATATCAGCTGCCGTTACAGGGCCTTCACCGGATTTAGTTAAAGTAATAACAGCTTCGTTTTTACCTTCTAAACTTATAGCTAATCCCTTAAGGTTCAACAATATTTCGATGATGTCTTCTTGCACACCCTCTTTACTACTGTATTCGTGTAGAACGCCGTCAATCTCAACTTCAGTTACAGCACAACCTGGCATTGAAGATAGAAGAATGCGACGTAAAGCATTACCTAAAGTATGACCAAAACCACGCTCTAATGGCTCTAAAGTTACCTTAGCACGAGTCGCGCTAATGGTTTCAATACCAACCAATCGCGGTCTAAGGAATTCGGTTACAGAACCCTGCATATATTTCCTCTCTTAAGTGCTACTTTACTTAGAGTAAAGTTCAACAATTAACTGTTCATTAATTTCGGCAGACAAGTCAGAACGATCAGGAACACGTTTGAAAACGCCTTCAAGTTTCTTGTTATCTACTTCAACCCAGACTGGCTTCTCACGTTGCTCAGCTAATTCTAAAGCAGCGATGATACGCGCTTGAGTTTTAGATTTCTCACGAATAGAAACTGCATCTTCAGCTTTAACATTGAAAGATGGAATATTAACAACTACGCCGTTTACTACGATAGCTTTATGGCTAACTAGTTGACGAGCTTCAGCACGAGTGCTTGCATAGCCCATACGGTATACTACGTTATCAAGACGAATCTCTAAAAGTTGTAACAAGTTTTCACCTGTATTACCTTTCAAACGAGCCGCTTCTTTGTAGTAATTACGGAATTGCTTTTCTAGTACGCCATAAATACGACGAACTTTTTGTTTTTCACGAAGTTGAATACCGTAATCAGACAAACGACCGCGACGTGCGCCGTGCTGACCTGGTATTGTTTCGATTTTACATTTAGTGTCAATTGCTCTAACACCGCTTTTAAGGAACAAATCTGTTCCTTCGCGACGACTAAGCTTTAACTTAGGACCTAAATATCTAGCCATTTTCTTTCTCCAACTATCCTAAAAAAAGTACGATTAAACGCGACGTTTCTTAGGAGGACGACAACCATTATGAGGAATAGGCGTAACGTCAGTAATGTTGGTGATTTTAAAACCAGCAGCATTTAGGGCACGGATTGCAGACTCACGTCCTGGTCCAGGGCCTTTAACGAAAACTTCAATATTCTTCAAACCAAACTCTTTTGCAGCGGCGCCAGCGCGGTCTGCAGCTACCTGAGCAGCAAATGGGGTAGATTTACGTGAACCACGGAAACCTGAACCACCTGCAGTTGCCCAAGATAAAGCATTACCTTGACGATCTGTAAGAGTTACGATTGTGTTGTTGAAAGAGGCGTGGATATGAGCCATGCCATCAGCAACTTGTTTTTTAACGCGTTTACGCGTACGTACAGGTGTTTTAGCCATTGTCTAGTTCCTCTTACTTCTTAATTGGCTTACGAGGACCTTTACGGGTGCGCGCATTAGTTTTAGTGCGTTGACCACGTAATGGAAGACTGCGACGATGGCGTATGCCACGGTAACAACCTAAATCCATAAGACGTTTAATATTCATTGAAACTTCACGGCGTAAATCACCTTCTACGGTGTATTTATCCACTTCAGCACGTAGCAAATCTATTTTTGCTTCGTCTAATTCACTGATCTTCGTTGATTCTGCGATACCTGCTGCTGCACAAATTGCTTTTGCGCGAGTCGCTCCGATACCGAAAATCGCAGTAATGGCGATTACTGCATGCTTACGATCAGGGATGTTAATGCCAGCGATACGGGCCACTAACACATCTCCTATTTAAGGTTAAAATTATCAGGTTGGAAAGCCCGTTAGGATACCCAACCCGTCTTCTTTTCTGCAAATCGAAGCGGCATTATACAGAAATCTCTGCACAATGCTACTTCTAAAAGATATTGCTGTCAGCTTAGATGAATCTAAGCTTAACCTTGTCTTTGTTTGTGCTTTGGTTCTACACAAAGAATGCGTACTACGCCTTTGCGTTTAACCACTTTACAATTACGACAAATCTTTTTTACGGATGCACGTACTTTCATTTTATACTCCGTTTACCTATTGAGTTAAGTCTAACGACCTAACCTTTTAAGTTAGCTTTCTTAAGCACATTGTCATATTGATGAGACATCATATGCGTTTGTACTTGTGCCATAAAGTCCATAATGACCACTACTATAATAAGTAATGATGTACCACCGAAGTAGAACTGAACGTCCCATGCGATGATCATGAACTGAGGTACCAAACAGATAAAGGTAATATACAACGCACCCGCTAAGGTTAAGCGTGTCATCACTTTATCTATATATTTAGACGTTTGCTCACCAGGACGAATCCCAGGAATAAACGCACCTGATTTTTTTAGGTTATCTGCTGTTTCACGCGGATTGAAAACAAGAGCCGTGTAGAAGAAACAGAAAAATATTATCGCTGCGGCAAGTAACATAACGTACAACGGCTGACCTGGAGAAATAGCAATAGATACTTCTTGTAGAAAGTCAGCAACTGCACCTTCACCTTGTCCAAACCAACTCGCTAGAGTGCCGGGGAACAAGATAATACTTGATGCAAAGATAGGTGGTATAACACCAGCCATATTAACTTTAAGCGGTAAATGCGTGCTTTGCGCGGCGAAAACCTTACGGCCTTGCTGACGCTTAGCGTAGTTAACAACAATACGTCGTTGACCACGTTCTACAAATACTACAAAAAAGGTTACAGCGAATACTATGACACACATCAGCAATAATACTAATAAGTGCAATTCACCTTGACGCGCCATCTCTGCTGTTTGTGCAACAGCTGAAGGCATGCCAGCAACAATACCTGCAAATATTAAGATAGATATACCGTTACCAATACCACGTTCAGTAATTTGTTCACCTAACCACATTAAAAACATGGTACCGG
Organism: Colwellia sp. BRX8-4; assembly: GCF_014077345.1. Classification (NCBI taxonomy): domain Bacteria; kingdom Pseudomonadati; phylum Pseudomonadota; class Gammaproteobacteria; order Alteromonadales; family Colwelliaceae; genus Colwellia; species Colwellia sp. BRX8-4. The sequence continues at coordinate 109,712 of NZ_JACGVS010000013.1, read as the reverse complement.
TTACTAAACTTACTACAGCGGCAAAGTAGAAACCAAAACCTGCGTCCATTACTAGACCCGGCATCATTCCTGGTAAACTTCTTGCAATTGCAATTGATTGTACTGTCGCTAGAACTAACGTGCCGTAGCGGGTGTATTGACTGATCTTACGACGTCCAGCTTCACCTTCTTTTTTCAGCTCTGCCATTGCGGGATGAACCACAGTAAGCAATTGCATGATAATTGAAGCTGAGATGTACGGCATAATACCAAGTGCCAATACAGAGGCTCGCTCAAGTGCACCACCAGAGAACATGTTAAACATTTCTACGATGGTGCCCTTTTGTTGTTCAAACAACTGAGCTAATACAGCGGCGTCAATACCAGGGATTGGCACAAATGATCCTAAACGGAACACAATTAGTGCGCCGAGAACAAACCATAATCTTTGCTTGAGCTCAGACATTCCGCCTGCGCCTTTACTACCTTTTGAAGGAGCCATTCCTGGTGTAGCCATGCTGTACTATTCCTCGATTTTTCCGCCAGCAGCTTCAATAGCTGCACGTGCGCCTTTAGTAACACCTAAACCACGAACCGTTATTGGACGGTTAATATCACCAGACAACATGATTTTTGCTGTTTTGATGTTACGTGTAATTAGGTTTGCATCTTTAAGAGCAAAGATATCGACAACATCACCTGTGATGTTGTTTAGTTCATGTAAACGTACTTCAGCGCGAACTAAAGATTTACGTGACGTGAAACCAAACTTAGGTAAACGTTGTTTCAATGGCATTTGACCACCTTCGAAACCTGGACGTACACTACCGCCAGAACGAGACTTCTGACCTTTGTGGCCACGTCCGCCTGTTTTACCAATGCCAGAACCAATACCACGCCCACAGCGCTTCTTAGCTTTCTTTGCACCTGGTGCAGGAGATAAAGTATTTAAATGCATAATTAATCCTCCACCTTAACCATATAAGATACTGTGTTAATCATACCGCGTACAGATGGAGTGTCTTCTAACTCTACTGTATGACGGATACGACGTAATCCAAGACCTCTTAATGTAGCTCTATGCTTCGGTAAACGACCGATAGAACTTTTCATTTGAGTTACTTTTACTGTTTTAGCCATGCTCAATTACCCCAGTATGTCTGCAACGGTTTTGCCACGCTTAGCTGCAACACCTGCCGGCGATTTCATATTCGCAAGAGCTGAAACAGTAGCACGAACTACGTTGATCGGGTTAGTAGAACCGTATGCTTTTGACAATACGTTCTGAACACCTGCAACTTCTAGTACTGCACGCATCGCGCCACCGGCGATGATACCTGTACCTTCAGAAGCTGGTTGCATGTAAACTTTAGAACCAGAATGCTTGCCAATAATGACATGCTGAAGAGTAGTACCCTTCAAATCTACGGTTACTATGTTACGGCGTGCTTTTTCCATTGCTTTCTGGATTGCAGCAGGCACTTCACGTGCTTTACCGTATCCAAAACCAACGCGTCCAGCACCATCACCAACTACTGTAAGTGCAGTGAAACTGAATATGCGACCACCTTTAACCACTTTTGAAACGCGGTTAACGGCAATTAGCTTTTCAGCCATATCACTTTGTTGTGAGTTTTCTTGATTATGATTAGCCATTATCAACTCCTAGAACTGCAGACCAGCTTCACGAGCTGCTTCTGCTAACGCTTTTACGCGACCATGATAACGGAAACCAGAGCGATCAAAAGCAATGCTAGTGATCCCTTTAGCTACTGCACGTTCAGCAATTGCTGTACCGACTGCAGTTGCTGCGGCAACGTTACCTGTTTTATCTAACTGAGCACTGATTTCTTTGTCTAAAGTAGACGCAGATGCGATAACTTCAGAACCCGTTGGAGCGATCAATTGCGCGTAAATATGGCGAGGAGTACGAAATACAACTAAACGATTCGCACCCAACTCGCTAATTTTTGCACGAGCGCGTTTAGCGCGGCGCAAACGAGATGTTTTCTTATCCATAGTATTATCCTACTTCTTCTTAGCTTCTTTACGGCGAACATGCTCGTCACTATAACGTATACCTTTACCTTTATAAGGCTCTGGCTTACGGTAAGAACGAATGTCTGCAGCAACTTGACCAACCAACTGTTTATCAGCACCTTTCAGTATGACTTCAGTTTGACTAGGAGTTTCAACAGTAATCCCATCAGGGATTGCGTGGTTAACTGGGTGTGATAAACCTAAAGATAAGTTTAAAGACTTACCATCAGCTTTTGCACGATAACCAACACCGTTTAATAACAATGTTTTTACATAACCTGTACTTACACCTTCAACCATATTCTGGATTAAAGCACGTGTAGTACCGGCTTGAGCCCAAGCGCCTTTAACATCGGCAACGATATTAGTAATGATGCTATTTTCTTCTTGAGAAATAACAACGTCACTATGGATCGTGCGAGATAATTCGCCCATTGGACCTTTAACTATAATGTCTTGACCTGATAACGTAACAGTAACGCCAGCAGGAACAACGACAGGTGCTTTTGCAACACGAGACATATATTTCTCCTTACGCTACGAAACCGATGATTTCACCGCCGATACCCGCAGAGCGAGCAGCGCGATCAGTCATCAGACCTTTAGAAGTAGATACGATCGCAATACCCATACCTGCAAGAACTTTAGGAAGTTCATCACAGCTTTTGTATATACGAAGACCAGGACGTGAAACACGCTTGATCGTTTCAATTACTTCTTTACCTTCAAAATATTTCAAAGTTACAGATAACTCAGGCTTAACTTCGCCTGATACTGAAAACTCTGATACATAACCTTCTTCTTTAAGCAAGTTTGCGATAGCAACTTTAACTTTAGAAGATGGCATTGTAACTGCAACTTTTGCTGCAGATTGACCGTTGCGAATGCGTGTAAACATATCCGCGATAGGATCAGTCATCATAACAATTTACTCCCGTGAATTACCAACTAGCTTTCTTAAGACCTGGAACTTCACCACGCATCATTGCTTCACGCAATTTGATTCGGCTTAAACCGAATTTACGTAAGAAACCATGAGGACGACCAGTAATGTTACAACGGTTACGTTGACGACTACTTGATGAATCACGAGGTAAACTTTGAAGTTTCAATACAGCATCCCAACGATCTTCTTCAGAAGAATTATCGTTAGAGATGATTGCTTTTAATGCACTACGCTTTTCAGCGTACTGTGCTACTAATTTGGTTCTTTTAGCTTCACGAGCTTTCATTGACGTTTTAGCCATAACTCTACACCTTGTTCTTAAACGGGAAGCTAAAGGCAGACAACAATGCGTGTCCTTCTTCATTATTCTTCGCGCTAGTAGTGATAGTAATATCCATCCCACGAATTTTATCGATTTTATCGTAATCGATTTCAGGGAAGATTATTTGCTCACGTACGCCCATGCTGTAGTTACCACGGCCATCGAATGACTTAGGGTTTAAGCCACGGAAATCGCGGATACGAGGAATAGAGATCGAAATTAAACGCTCTAAAAATTCCCACATACGTTCGCCACGTAGAGTTACTTTTGTACCAATAGGATAACCTTCACGAATCTTAAAGCCCGCAACAGATTTGCGTGCTACAGTCGTAACTGGTTTTTGACCTGAGATTGCAGTAAGATCATTTGTGGCATGGTCTAATACTTTTTTATCAGCAATAGCTTCACCAACACCCATGTTAAGGGTGATCTTTTCAATCCGAGGGACTTGCATGACACTTTTGTATTCGAACTTCTTCTGAAGGTCGTTTACAACAGTATCTTTGTAAAAATCATGCAGTTTCGCCATCGTTTACTCCAATAATTAAACTAGTTCGTTGTTAGATTTGAAGAAACGAACTTTTTTGCCGTCTTCAATTCTAAAGCCTACACGATCTGCTTTACCCGTTTTAGGGTTAACAATCGCTACGTTTGAAACTTGTAAAGAAGCTTCTTTTTCAATAATTCCACCAGGCTGCTGTAACTGAGGTACAGGCTTAGTGTGTTTCTTGATCAAGTTTATGCCTTCTACAAATACTTTGCCGTCATCAACAAGAACTTTAGTGACTTTACCAGTCTTACCCTTGTCTTTGCCAGCTAGTACAATAACTTCATCATCACGACGAATCTTAGATGCCATTATCGTGACTCCTTATAGTACTTCAGGTGCAAGTGAAACGATTTTCATGAACTTTTCATTACGAAGTTCACGCGTCACTGGACCGAAAATACGAGTACCAATTGGTTGTAAGTTAGCATTTAACATTACAGCCGCGTTTTCATCAAAACGGATGGTTGAACCATCTGAACGACGAACACCTTTCTTAGTGCGCACAACTACCGCAGTCAGAACATCACCTTTTTTAACTTTGCCGCGAGGATTTGATTCCTTCACTGCAATTTTAATGATATCACCGATACGCGCGTAGCGACGGTGCGAACCACCAAGAACCTTTATACACTGTACACGTCGAGCGCCGCTGTTATCAGCTACGTTCAGTTGTGATTGCATTTGGATCATTGAGTTTTACTCCGCTATTTATCTAAACAAACTTAGATATAATTTAAGGCCAGAAATTTGACCCGTCACTGCCTTCTACTGCCCCCATAAAAACGTCAGACGAATTCGGAGGGCGCGAGATTATAACACCACCAAAATGAAAGTGATACCTTATTTAGTTAAAAAATAAACAATTGCTAGGCATTCACCCTAGTAAAATATCCTTTAACACCATTGGCATCTCATCATCAAGCCATTAGTTGTCGGCAATATTTTAAGCAAAAAAAAACCCTATCACACTGTGATAGGGTTTTTATTTAACACGTTCGTTAAAACAAATTTACAAAAAGTAAATTATGCTTTAGTAATTACAGCAACTAAAGTCCAGTTTTTAGACTTTGAAATTGGTGCAACTTCACGAATTGTTACTAAATCACCAGCATTACATTGGTTAGTCTCATCATGCACTTTCAACTTAGTTGAACGTGTAAGGTACTTACCGTAAATAGGGTGCTTAACACGACGTTCAATTAATACAGTGATAGACTTATCCATTTTATCACTGACAACACGACCTTGTAGTGTGCGGATTTTAGCTTCGCTCATTACTTACCTGCCTTTTCAGTTATGATAGTCTTTACACGTGCAATATTGCGACGTACCGTTCTTAGCAAATGAGTTTGTGCTAATTGTCCTGTGCTTGCTTGCATGCGATAGTTAAACTGTTCGCGTAATAATGCAAGCATTTCAGTATTTAGCTCTTCAATGCTTTTATCTTTTAATTCACTAGCTTTCATTACATCACCGTTCTAGTTACGAAAGATGTTTTGAACGGAAGTTTAGCCGCTGCTAAAGCAAATGCTTCGCGTGCGATTTCTTCCGATACACCTTCCATTTCATAAAGAACACGGCCAGGTAGAATTTGGCATACCCAATATTCCACTGAACCTTTACCTTTACCCATACGAACCTCAAGAGGCTTTTTAGTAATTGGCTTATCAGGGAATACACGTATCCAGATTTTACCTTGACGCTTTACGTGACGAGTCATTGCTCGACGTGCCGCTTCAATCTGACGCGCAGTCATACGACCACGTTCCATTGATTTTAAACCGAAAGTACCGAAGCTAACTGAGCTACCGACGTGTGCAAGACCACGGTTGCGCATTTTAAATTGCTTACGGAATTTAGTACGTTTTGGTTGTAACATTACTTAGCTCCTACTTAGGCTTGCGGTTGTTTTTTCTTTTAGGTTTAGCCGCTGGTACTTCTGCCTGTAGAGGCATGTTACCAATGATTTCACCTTTAAAGATCCACACTTTGATACCAATAACACCATAAGTTGTGTTACCGCGTGCAATAGCGTAATCGATGTCAGCACGTAAAGTGTGTAGTGGTACACGACCTTCACGATACCATTCAGCACGTGCAATATCTGCACCGCCTAAACGACCACTTACTTGTACTTTAATACCCTTTGCGCCTAGACGCATAGCATTTTGTACAGCACGTTTCATAGCGCGACGAAACATCACACGACGTTCTAATTGACTAGCAATACTGTCAGCAACAAGCTGCGCATCCATTTCTGGCTTACGTACTTCAGCAATGTTGATTTGAGCAGGAACACCAGCAATTTTAGAAACTGCTAAGCGTAGTTTCTCAACATCTTCGCCTTTCTTACCGATAACAACACCCGGACGAGCCGTATGAATTGTTACGCGGATAGATTTAGCTGGACGCTCAATAACTACTTTTGATAATGATGCACGAACAAGCTTCTCTTTCAAATATTCGCGAACCAAATGGTCACCGCGTAAATTTTCAGCGAAGTCTTTGTTACTTGCAAACCACGTAGACGCGAAAGGTTTCGTGATACCTAAGCGAATACCGTTAGGATGAACTTTTTGACCCATACTAATATACTCCTAAGAATCAGACACGATCACAGTAATGTGACTTGTGCGCTTAATTATACGATCCGCGCGGCCTTTTGCACGAGGACGAATACGTTTCATTGTAGGACCATCGTCAACTGTAATAGTTTTTACGATAAGTTCATCAATGTCTGCACCTTCGTTATGTTCAGCGTTAGCAATTGCAGAGTTAAGTACTTTTTTAACTAATTCAGCAGCTGATTTGTTGCTAAAAGTTAAAATTTCAAGTGCTTTCTCTACATGTAAGCCGCGGATTTGATCCACAACTAAACGTGCTTTCTGAGCAGAACCGCGGGCAAATTTATGTATAGCGATAGCTTCCATTCAATTTCCCCTATTTCTTCGCTTTCTTATCAGCGATATGACCGCGATAAGTACGAGTTGGTGCAAATTCTCCTAATTTGTGACCGATCATTTCATCAGTTACAAATACAGGTACGTGTTGACGGCCATTATGGACAGCTATGGTCAATCCGATCATCGTTGGGATGATCATTGAACGACGGGACCAAGTCTTAATTGGCTTTTTATTCCCGCTTTCCAGAGCTTTCTCTACCTTCGTCAGCAAGTGTAGGTCTATAAATGGACCTTTCTTGAGAGAACGTGGCATGGTGAATCCTCTTTATTTACCCTTCATGTTGAACTTAACTTTACCGAAGTAAACTAAGCTCAAACAATCAGAGTATTAATTAAATGTACTATTTAGTACGACGACGCACGATAAATTTATCAGTACGTTTGTTTGAACGAGTCTTGTAACCCTTAGTTGGTACGCCCCAAGGGGATACCGGGTGACGACCGCCAGACGTTTTACCTTCACCACCACCGTGTGGGTGATCAACTGGGTTCATGGCAACACCACGAACAGTTGGGCGAACACCGCGCCATCTTGAAGCACCAGCTTTACCCAAAGAGCGAAGCATGTGTTCAGAATTGCCGATTTCACCTAAAGTAGCACGACAGTCAGACTCAATTTTACGCATTTCGCCAGAGCGAAGACGTAAAGTGACATATGCACCGTCTTTAGCAACTAGTTGAGCGTAAGTACCAGCAGCACGTGCTATTTGAGCACCTTTACCTGGTTTAAGTTCGATTGCATGCACAACACTACCTAATGGTGTGTTGCGTAAAGCCATAGTATTACCAGCTTTGATTGGAGCGTCAACACCTGACTGGACTGTATCTCCAGCGCTTAAGCCTTTAGGGGCTAGGATGTAACGACGTTCACCATCAGCATATAATACTAGTGCAATATTAGCAGAACGGTTTGGATCATATTCCAAACGTTCAACTTTTGCAGGGATACCATCTTTATTACGTTTAAAATCGATCATGCGGTAATGTTGTTTGTGACCACCACCAATATGACGAACCGTAATACGACCGTTATTATTACGACCACCAGACTTAGACTTAGTGTCTAGTAATGGTGCGTAAGGCTTACCTTTATGCAACTCCGTGTTTACCACTTTAACTACGTGGCGACGACCCGGAGAAGTAGGTTTACATTTAACTATAGCCATTTTCGTAAACTCCTATGATTCCGCGCCGACGAAGTCGATGTCGCTGCCTTCAGCAAGAGTAACGTATGCTTTTTTCCAGTCGCTTCTGCGACCAAAACGAGCACCAGTACGTTTCACTTTACCTTTAACATTTAATGTGCGAACACCGTCTACTGAAACTTCAAAAAGTTTCTCAACAGCAGCTTTGATTTCAGCTTTAGTAGCAGTAGTAACAACTTTGAAAACAACAGTGTTGTTTGCTTCAGATGCCATAGTGCTTTTCTCAGAAATGTTCGGTGCTAAAAGCACTTTTAACAAACGTTCTTCGCTTATCATCCTAACATCTCCTCAAGTTGTTTAACTGCAGTAGCAGTCATCAAAACTTTTTCGAAACCAACCAAGCTAACTGGGTCAATACCGTCTACGTCACGAACGTCAACTTTGTACAAGTTGCGTGCTGATAAGAACAAGTTCTCATCAACTTCTGGAGTGATGATTAATACATCTTTTAACTCCAAGCCGTTTAGTTTAGCTACTAATTCTTTAGTTTTTGGTGTTTCAACAGTAAAGTTTTCTACCACTACTAAGCGATCTTGACGAACAAGCTCAGATAGGATGCTTTTAATCGCACCACGGTACATTTTACGGTTTACTTTCTGGCTGTGGTCTTGAGGTTTAGCAGCGAATGTTACACCACCAGAACGCCAAATTGGACCACGGCTAGTACCAGCACGAGCACGGCCAGTACCTTTTTGACGCCAAGGTTTTGCACCACCGCCACTTACTTCTGAACGAGTCTTTTGAGCACGAGTACCTTGACGAGCGCCAGCTGCATATGCAACTACTACCTGATGTACTAATGCTTCGTTAAACTCAAGTCCAAAAGTTGCTTCAGAAACTTCAAGAGCACCTGCAGCGTCTTTTAATGATAATTCCATCACGAATCTCCTGGACTAAGCTTTAACAGCTGGTTTGATGATTACGTTACCGTTGATAGCACCCGGAACCGCACCTTTAATAAGGAGCAAGTTACGTTCTGCGTCAACGCGAACCAATTCAAGGTTTTGTGTAGTACAGCGCACAGAACCCATGTGACCAGACATTTTTTTGCCTTTGAAAACGCGACCTGGTGTTTGACACTGACCTAACGAACCGTTTGAACGGTGAGAGACAGAGTTACCATGAGTAGCATCTTGCATAGTAAAGTTCCAGCGTTTAATACCGCCTTGGAAGCCTTTACCTTTAGATGTACCGGTTACGTCTACTAATTTAGTGTCATTAAAAATTGAAACAGTGATTTCACCGCCCAATTCTAAACCTTCGCCTTCATTTTCGTTTAAGCGGAATTCCCACAGGCCACGGCCTGCTTGAACGCCAGCTTTAGCGAAATGCCCAGCTGCTGGTTTTGTAACACGGCTAGCCTTACGGCTACCTGTTGTAACTTGAAGCGCCGAGTAACCGTCAGTTTCTAAAGTTTTCACTTGAGAAATACGGTTGGCTTCAACTTCTAGAACGGTTACAGGTGTTGATACGCCATCTTCAGTGAAGATACGAGTCATGCCTACTTTACGTCCAACTAGACCAATAGTCATTGTTAAAACCCCTTAACCCAAGCTGATTTGAACGTCAACGCCAGCTGCTAGATCTAAACGCATTAATGCGTCTACAGTCTTTTCAGTTGGCTCTACGATATCAATCATGCGTTTGTGAGTACGAATTTCATACTGATCACGCGCATCTTTGTTAACGTGTGGAGAAGTCAAGATAGTAAAACGCTCTTTACGTGTAGGAAGTGGAATTGGACCACGAACCTGAGCACCAGTGCGCTTTGCAGTATCTACGATTTCAGCTGTTGATTGATCAATCAAACGATGATCGAACGCTTTCAAACGAATGCGAATTCTTTGATTTGACATTAATCAAATCCCCATTTTTAAAGAACAACAAAATACATCCCATCACCTTTTATATGTAAAAGGGGGGTGTATCGCTAATAACATTCAACTCCCTATCGGAGCTGCTGTAAACCTTAACCGTAAAGGCTAAGGTGAAAATCCGCACAAAGCGTGAGCGATGTGCGGATGCGTATTATACATAACTGATAATATTTATCAAGCCTAAATATTTTTTATCACTAAAGCTCAGATGCGGTGGCGATCAGACTAAATTGATCCCGACTCACATTGCTCAGTTCTCAATGATTTTTCAATAAGCAAGGGTCTAAGGAGTTCAGTGGTAATAATTTCTGAAACAATATTTTTAGACTGTTCTTCTTCGATCCAAATGGAAATATTATCATCATCATCAAAAGAGCGGTTCAATTTATAACTCAGGCCTGCTTTTAACGTTACGTCAAATTTAACGAAGGCATTCTTTTCACGAATGCTCATGCCATTTTGGTAAATTTGCGCTTTTACCCATAATTGGTGATTACCTGCTTGATATTGCTTAGGTAGATTCCATTGAATTGGCCTTTTATACAGACACATAAGATGGATATACTCAAATTGCTTACCCCGTTCTTTTTCAAAGTTAACAAAGCGAAATTTACCTTCATCAACATCGGCTTTGATTTGATAAGCGCTACATCCAGCCAGTATTAATGATAACGCGGTTATAATTGTAAATTTATTCATCAGTTGTCTCCGTTATTGATTGTTAATATAGGTTATCTGCTTTTTAGTACAAATGGCTATCCCTATTATCAGCTTAGTTTGAACTGTTTATCCGATCCAAAGCCTGTTGGGCTTGTGCTACAGAGCTCATATCTACTGACAAGAAGAAAGCAGGAAGATCTTTTTCTTGGTAAACCGCAACGAACTCACGTTGTTCATTTTCTCTTAAAATAAGTAATGTATAGACTTCATCCGCTTTTAACTTTGCTATACCGGCTAAAAATTCACTTGGCTTGTTATCAATAAAAATGGTGTTGTTCAAAGCCAATATTTTATCTCCCGCCAACAAACCTGCCCGACTTGCCATGCTATTACTACTGACTTGTTTAACTAACAAGGCATAACCTGCTTGATAATCAGTCATCTTACCAATAAGGCCATACTTATTATCGAGCTTTTTCTCACGGTAAATATCAACAATACCGGTGTTAATACCACTGACCTGATAATAAGAGGCTACTTCTAACAACAATTGATCTAACTCGTACTGAAGTGAAGGTGTTAACGACTGACTATTTATTAAGGACTGCGTAGTCAATGGCGGCGATAAAATTGCCGATAAGACAGTTTCAGCACAATCTATTTCACTTAACGTAGCTGTTGACGTAATTTCATAAATCGACGGTTTAGACTCAGTAGATTCCTGTGCTAGCGTTAATTTATATTGCTTGGCCTGTTCAACATTTAGGGTAACATTTAGTAATGGCCGCCCCACCATTGGCTCAATGATATAATCGTCGACTATCGAACCATTGGTTCTGGCTGAATTACGATCAGTAGGATTACCGAACCAACCATTAATCGAACCTGCTCTTGTACGGATTAAGGTTTTAATGCCCGCTTCACCCGCTCGGCTACCGCCCGACATTCTTGGGGCAATATCAAGGGTACTCGCCATTTGAGTATTAATGGCACGAGTAGGTCGAGGAGAAAATACCGCTTGAAATCGATGAACGCCTGGCGACAGGCTTAACCTTGTTGGTGCTGAATTTCCATAAAGCTCACTCAGTGACTGACCATTGTGGCTAATTATCTTATAGCCTTTTATCCCCGTAAAGTATCGACTTAACGATGCACATTGCTTATCGTCGAATGAATCTAAAATGGCAGTACCATTTATTTTATAGTGGCTTTCAGGCAATATTTTTGGCTGGTAATTACCTTTTAATAGCCGTTCTTTATTATCTCGTCGAACGGTAATCTCTATATCCTCGCCAATAGCTAAACGGTTAACATAGTGTTGAAACTTCTGATTGGGTGAAGCTTTTACCGTTAAGTCACTTTTATTGTTTAGATTTACAATCACATCACCACTGGCTAATTTTAAGGTATGGGCGACGGAGAAAGGATGAACGGTTAATACCTTCAACGTGTCATTGTTGGTATCATTACCTTGGTCAAACGTCAGACCAAAACTCCCCATTAATCTAAGCGGCACTATATTACTTGTTGCTACTGAACCCTTAATACTTGATGAGTTCTCAAGCGCTAACTTTCCCATTAAATTATATAAGCGTATCTCAAGATCTCCAGGTAAGGAGACCGAGTTTATCATCTGGGATGTTAATGGCTGATGCTTAGCGACTAACACGCTGCGAGTGTCTGGATGACAATTTTGCAGATTTTTTTCTAAGACGAGTACAGTTCCATCCTCTTTGTTTATCGGTAACAGTTGATAGTTAGCGTCGGCAACCACGGTTATTAATAGCTGGTGGTCAACAGTTTTTTTAATCAAAGCCTGCTGTTTATTTACGTCAATACCATTGTGGTAACTGAGATAATCGGCTGTCCGCCAAGCCCTTACCTTTAAGCTATGTTGTCCTGGAGCGATAAACACGGCTTGGTAGCTATTATCTAAATAGGCGTTGTTATCAATCGAACTATTGTTATGTGACAACAACTGGTAGGTTATCGCCTGGTTTTGTTGATTATTAGCGGTCAGCGCTAGCGTTGCACATTCATGAGTTTGTGGCGTTGCGGCGAATAAGGGCTTTGATAAAAGCAGCATTAATAACACACCGCTATACTTATTAGTGAATAAGGCCTTAAATACTAAACTCATCGTTACCTCCTTGTTGATACTCGAGCACTTGTTGCATTAATGCGCTCCTGTATTTTAATATCGCTACCTTAACTTTCAAAGATGGTTCGTTAAGCAGCTTGGCTTCCACTGCAGAGATTTCTTGCAATAGATAGTATTGATTTACTTGTAGCTGGCTATATTCAGCGAGTTGTAATTCCATGCTTTGGTTTGTTTTTAATGCCATAACTAACTGTTGTTGTAATTGATAGTTATACCAACTCAAGCCACCTATAAATATAAATGACAGCGACGCAGCCATAGCGAGTAACGGTTTTTTCTCTGTAAATATATTTGTAGATTTACCCTGCCCCCTTGTACGATGAGTTGAAGCGGCTAAACGATGATTAATTTTCTGCCAATTGAGTTCATCGGGTGTTTCTAGCGCTATTTCATCTGCCGACTGTTGCAATGCAGTTATTTCTTTACGCACCGAATCAAGGGTTAAATATGAATCAAGCTGACGCGTTTGCTCAGTTAAGTCATCACCATTTATTTTGCTAATTAGCATACTTTTTTACCTCTGCATTCGCCCTTAACTTTTGTAAACATCGACAGACAACTGATTTTGAATAACTTGGCGTTTTTCCAATAACTTCCGCTATTTCGCTATGCTTATATTGCTCTGCTATATATAGCCACATAATCAAACACTCCATTTCGGACAAACGCTCGAACAAGTAAAGTAATAAATTGCGGTTCTCATAGTCGCTTTCCATACTATTTTCTAAAGACACCGCTTCGGATAAATGCTCAATGCCAATCGTTAAGCGTTTAATTTTTTTTAAAAAATTAAAGGTATTATTAAAGGCTATTCTTTTTAGCCAAGCAATAAAAGGCACCTGTTGATGAAAAGAAGCTAAATTGTCAAAAGCATCTACAAAGGTATCTTGTAATAGGTCATTAGCATCATGGCGGTTTTTACAAATCTTAAGAATTGCAGTAAAGATAATAGGAGAGAGTAACCGGTAACATTGTTCTAATGCCACCTCATCACCCTGCTTCATACTTTCCAGTAGCTTGTCATTCCATTTCGTCAAAACTGATCCCTTTTTAGCTGTCTTAATAAGTATAACAATTGGGTCGTGTAAAAGGTCGCAATTATGTTAGTTAAGGTATCATTAAAAACAGCTATCGCACCTTATCAAACAAGCTATTAAAGTCTTGGCCGTCGACAACTCGCTATAATTCGATAATTAATGCCATAAACTCACGATAAAACACCGTCAGATTAGCCCAACTTTTTATCACTGTTATTAATTAATTTTCATTTTTTATTTTTGTTTGAACTTACTAATGGTATACTCGCGCGCAAATTTTCAACAATTCCGCTTTTTTAGTAGCGACTTAAATAGAGTAAAGTAATGGCAGATTTATCTAAATATAGAAATATTGGTATCTTCGCTCACGTTGATGCTGGTAAAACCACAACAACTGAACGTATCCTTAAATTAACCGGTCAGATCCATAAAACTGGTGAAGTACATGATGGTGAATCTACCACTGACTTCATGGAACAAGAAGCTGAGCGCGGTATTACCATACAGTCTGCTGCGGTAAGCTGTTTTTGGAACGATCACCGTTTCAATGTCATCGATACTCCTGGTCACGTTGACTTCACTGTTGAAGTTTACCGTTCACTTAAAGTACTTGATGGTGGTATCGGCGTATTCTGTGGTTCTGGTGGTGTTGAACCACAATCAGAAACTAACTGGCGTTACGCGAACGACTCAAAAGTTGCTCGTATTATCATGATCAACAAACTTGACCGTTTAGGCGCTGATTTCTACCGTGTTTGTAAGCAAGTTAAAAACGTTTTAGGTGCTACGCCACTTATTATGACTTTGCCAATTGGCGAAGAAGATGACTTTGTTGGTGTTGTTGACCTTCTTAGCGAAAAAGCTTACATCTGGGATGACACAGGTCTTCCAGAAAACTATGAAATTACTGATATTCCAGCGGATATGGTAGAAAAAGCTGCTGAGTACCGTATACAGTTAATCGAAACAGCTTTAGAAGTTGATGAAGATATGTTGATGGAGTTCTTAGAAGGGGAAATGGTTCCTACTACAGAACAAATCAAAGCGTGTATCCGTACTGGTACTCGTGATATGACTTTCTTCCCAACTTACGGTGCTTCTGCATTTAAAAACAAAGGTATTCAATTAATTCTTGATGCTGTTGTTGATTACTTGCCTTCACCTACAGATGTTAATCCTCAACCACTTACTGATGAAGAAGGCACGCCTAATGGCGAATTCGCAATTGTTTCTGCAGAAGAAACATTCAAAGCGTTAGCATTCAAAATCACTGATGACCGTTTTGGTACATTAACTTTCGTACGTATCTATTCAGGTACATTGAAGAAAGGCGATACCATTCTTAACGCTGCTACAGGTAAAACTGAGCGTGTTGGACGTATGTGTGAAATGCAAGCTGATGACCGTAACGAACTTACTTCAGCACAAGCTGGTGATATCATCGCGATTGTTGGTATGAAGAGTAATGTTCAGACAGGTCACACATTATGTGATCCTAAGCACCCTATCGTTCTAGAAGCTATGGTATTTCCTAAGCCAGTAATTTCAATCTCTGTAACACCTAAAGATAAAGGTTCAACTGAGAAGATGGGTCTTGCTATCGGTAAAATGGTTGCAGAAGATCCTACTTTTAAAGTTGAAACTGATATCGATTCAGGTGAAACGATTTTATCTGGTATGGGTGAGCTTCACTTAGATATCAAAGTAGATATTCTAAAACGTACTTACGGTGTTGAATTAGAAGTTGGTAAGCCACAAGTTGCGTACCGTGAAACAATCACTACGGCAATTGAAGATTCTTACACACATAAGAAACAATCTGGTGGTTCTGGTCAGTTCGGTAAAATTGATTACCGTATTAAGCCCGGCGAACCTGGTACTGGTTTCGTATTCAGCTCTGTTGTTGTTGGTGGTAATGTTCCTAAGGAATTCTTCCCAGCAATCGAGAAAGGCTTCAAAGGCATGATGGATACTGGTGTTCTTGCTGGCTTCCCTGTACTTGACGTTGAAATTGAATTATACGATGGTGGTTTCCACGCGGTCGATTCATCTGCTGTTGCCTTTGAACTTGCTGCTCGTGGTGCTTTCCGTCAGTCAATTCCAAAAGCTGGTGCACAGTTAATCGAACCTATCATGAAAGTTGATGTGTTTACGCCTGATGATCACGTTGGTGATGTTATTGGTGATTTAAACCGTCGTCGTGGCATGATCGCAGGTCAAGACGCAGGTGTTTCTGGTGTTCGTATTAAAGCTGACGTACCTCTTTCAGAAATGTTTGGTTACATCGGAACATTACGTACAATGACATCAGGTCGTGGTCAATTCTCAATGGAATTCTCTCACTACATGCCTTGTCCTAATAACGTAGCAGAAGTTGTTATCGCTGAAGTTAAAGCAGCTAAAGAAGCAAAAGATGCTGCTAGAAAATAGTAAGCATTAAGTAAGAAAACAAAAAAAGGACGCTTAGGCGTCCTTTTTTATTGTCTTAAAAACCAAACGTAATTAACGTTTAGTATAACTAAGCTTTATTTTTTAACATCATTTTCTATGTCTGTTACTGCAATAACGGTTGCCCATGGATCACCCGATTCATCGATTTCTTTTGGTAAAGCTGTTTTCGTCGACGTGGCTACCGCTGCATTAATTTCAACCATTTCCGCTGTGGTTAAATCTCGCCATTGTCCTGGTCGTAAATCACCCAGCTCGACACTCATAATACGCGAACGTTTTAGCTGTAAAACCTCGTAATCTAAATATTCACACATCCGACGAATTTGACGATTTAAGCCTTGCGTTAAGATAATACGAAAAACAAATTTACTTTCTACTTTAACAAGACAGGGTTTAGTGATGGTTCCCAGTATAGGTACACCTTTTGACATCCGTTGGATAAAACGCTCACTGATGGGTTTATCAACCGTGACAATATACTCTTTGTCATGGGCATTTTCAGCGCGCAAAATTTTATTAACGATATCACCATCACTGGTCAAGAAAATTAATCCTTCTGAAGGCTTATCTAAGCGCCCTATCGGAAAGATCCTTTCCTTGTGACCAATAGCGTCAATAATATTACCTCTAACATGTAACTCGGTCGTACAGGTAATACCCACTGGCTTGTTATAAGCAATGTAAACCCGGTCAGATTTATTAGCCGGCATAGCACCAATTTGCTTACCATCAACAAAAACCACATCACCCGCTTGTACCTTAGTACCTAACTCAGGGGTTTTACCATTGATCGTAACTCGACTTTCTTCAATCAACTTATCAGCAGCTCGGCGCGAGCAGTAACCTGATTCACTGATAAATTTATTCAGTCTTTTTTCTTGATCGCTCACGAGATATTCCAAAGTTATGCAAAGTAATAAACGCCATTTTACCTGAACTTTAACAGACAGTGAAAAAGCATTATGGTTATTTAGCCTTATTTGACAGTTTTTGATTAATATTTACTGTAAATATCCCTCTTTGGTAACAACAACAGGGTAAGTCTACTTACTTAACTTGCTAAGTGTTTTCACTATGGCGTTATAAAAGCAAAGACTTTAACGTTATTTAGCTTTGTTCCACAGCTTTTGATTAATATTTACTGTAAATATCCCTCTTTGATAACAACAACAGGGTAAGTCTAATTACTTAACTTGCTAAGTGTTTTCACTATGGCGTTATAAAAGCAAAGACTTTAACGTTATTTAGCTTTGTTCCACAGCTTTTGATTAATATTGACTGAAAAGAATTCTCCTGGCTGCCAACAGCGAGGAAGTAGATCTAGTTGTTTACGCTCATGGGAGTTTGACACTAACAACTCTAAGATTTCATGGAGGCGCTCTTTACTGATAGTAGAGAAACTTTTAGCTGTTTCAGTAAAATATAAATTAGCAGATTTTTTAATGACTATCTCTTGTCCATGACTTATGAAGGCTAAGTTGCGTGTTGCCGTTCGGCAAATAGGATAATCAGCATTTGCAGGATAAAGCTGGCTAACGATGGCATATTCATAGCGGTCGTTAATATCTTGCTCATACGGGACATAGGTAACACCATAACCTTGTGGAAAATGGCCAGTAATTTTTGTCAGTGCATTAACCACTGCTTGACAACAAGCTCCCCGCTCCGCGTTTTGATTAAGAACATAATAAACTTTCGGTAATAATTTGTAGTTATAGCTATCTTTTGTCGACAAGATAATAGAACTGTATATTTGTGGTACTTTAAGAAGGTTGCCAATACCCTTCTTTGGGTTGACGGCACTTTTGAGTAAATGCTTAATGAACAATAATTTTTTATGCTCAACGACATTGTGCTCGTCGCGATCTTTTTTTGAATTACCAATATATATACCTGCGCCAATACCATCAATAAGATACTTAACCGTTTCCCGATAATTTATTTGTAAGAGTGCTTTTCGCTCTTCAATAGGTAAGGTTCGATGGGGATCTTTTTGATAATCTGCACCACGCAAAATGGCTAGCGACTCGGGGTGGTTATTACCGATATCTTGTAATAGCGCCGCCATGACCAGTGGAATTTTTACTTTCTCTACAAAGGCTTGATAGGCCTCGGGATTATCTTGAGCCAACGTTTGATATTGCTCTGCGTTGATATCCCCCAAAGCACTCTTGATATAGGGCTCAACAATATGTTGATCCATGCATAGTCGGTCAAGTAAACGCAAACATAACACGCTTTTATAAAGCGGTTTATGTTGCTCGTTGGTTAAAGCAATTTTTCGCCCCTGGGTGGGGCTCACTAATTGTATGGTACCTAAAAGCTGGCTAGATTTACGATTACTGTCTTCAAAGCAATCACCCTCAGACAACTTGATGATCTCTTTACAGAGTTTATAGAGGTGTTGATGACGCTCATTGCGTTCAAAACGTAATTCCTCGTAATAGTTGCGTTGTTCACGTTCGAGTCTTACCCGTAAAGTTTTAGCTTTATCCGTGGCTGTTTGCCGACTAACTTTTTCAATATTTTTCTTGAGCTCATCTAACTTATGCTCAATAAAAGATTGTTTTTCATAGTACTCAATCGCACGCTCAAGAACGGAATCATTTAATTGGCTGTGGCCATAAATTCTGCTTAAAAGACTTTTTACTTGGCTGGTAAAATAGCTGTCGCTATAGGTTTTATTTTCCATGTAAATACAACTTGGTGCCTGTGCTAAGTAGCTACTTTTTTTAATTATCTAAATGCTAGTTAATAATGCGATAACAGACAAGTGTTTATTAGTATCGATTGAGAAAAAGCACAACCTACAAGTTGTGCTTTTTCTCATTTAGCGTATTAATGCCTAGTGTAGTAATAATGATGATAGCTAGATTATGCTAATTTAACTTAGACCTTTGATTTTAACTTGGTGTTTTTTACCGGCCAGTTGCTGGCAAATACTCACTAAGTCTGAATGCAGGCCACCCGCGGTAACATCACGACCCGCGCCTGGTCCACGAATAATAAGCGGGTTATCTTGATACCATTGGCTCTTAATTAAAAATATATTATCACCCGGAGTTAACGAGGCAAAGGGATCATTCTTAGCAAGCGTCGCAAGATAAACCTTAGCGCTCAATTGGCCTTGTTCGTTGACACAGAATTTTGCAATATAACGAATACAGGCTTGCTGTTTAGATGCGCTAGTGAGTTGTTCAGCAAAGTAACTGTCCAAGTCTGCTGACTTTGCTAAAAATTCAGTCGTTGATAACCCTTGTAAGGATTCTGGCACTAAATTTTCGCATTCAATATCATCAAGTGATAATTCAAAACCTGCCATACGCGCTAAGATCAGTAATTTTCGTTGCACGTCTCGCCCAGACAGATCTTCTCGTGGATCGGGTTCAGTGATCCCTTGTGATAAGGCATCCATTAATAAGGTTGAAAACGGTACACTGGCATCATAGGTTTCAAATAGCCAAGAAAGCGTGCCTGAAAAAATTCCTGATATTTCCGTTATCTTATCGCCACTTTTCAATAAATCGTTAATGGCAAAGTTAACCGGTAAACCGGCGCCAACAGTAGTACTTCCTAACCATAAGCTTTTATTTTCAGCCGCGGTTAATACTAAGTCATTATAGCGAGCGGTACTGGCAGAAGCCGCCCATTTATTGGCACCAATAACATGAATACCTTCTTTAAAGAACTCACTGTATAAATCACTAAAATGTTCGCTAGGGGTGATATCGACAACAATTAATTCGTCGTAAGGATGGTTCGTTAACCACGACATCAATAAGGCATTATCACAAGGCGTAGCATCTCTTTCATAAAGCGACATTGCTTGATTAACATCGATACCATCGGTATTAAGCAATGCTTTTTTAGAAGTGACTAAACCGACTAAATGAACGTTCTCTAACACAGAGACTCGATTGAGTTGCGCGGGTAACAAGTCTAAGAATCGTTGACCTATATTACCAAGCCCTGAAACAACAACACCTATGTGTCGAGCGTCTTTAGTCATATCATAATGAACATTATTAAGTAACTCACCGGTACAACTCTGCTGAAGAATGGCGATAATACTATGCTCACTTAACGAGTTCACCACCTGCAGTACATGAGTATGTTTGAGGGCACGTTTAAAACGCGCTTGGATATTACCTTGATTTACCACACTATGACCAACAATCGCTATAATCGACACCGGTGTGAATGATACTTCGGTATCATGACTCGCCAGCCACTGACTCACTAATTTTTGTTGTGTTTGGTGGATAACCATAAAGCCTTGCTGAACATCACTACATATCGCAGAAAACTCATTACTGGCTTGTTCACCAAACGAACCGGCTAAACTGGTCGATTTTACCAGTAACAGATCGTTAAGCGAGGTGACCGACAATTCCTGTTTAGCAATTTGACCAAATTTTCCTATCTCTGTACCAGAAATTTCAGGATCAAAGCTACTTGCTACATGAAGGTGTGTGCTGTGGTTAGTGAGCGGCTGTAAGGTTTTTGCATGCAGAACCGGGTTACCTAAGCGGCCTAATTCTTTCGCGACACCATTAGGTAAGCGATGTAATTTACGGGCAAGTGGTACAATACGAGGATCGGCACTATAAATGCCATCAACGTCAGTCCATAGGGTAACATTCAGCGCGCCCGACAGTGATGCAATAATTGTTGCTGAATAGTCACTACCATTACGACCTAAAGTACAGGTTTCACCTTGAGAATTTTTAGTGATATAGCCAGTAATAACCGCCAACTTTCCTTTTTGTAAGTTCTGCTGAAAATTTTGACTACTTTGCTGATTGTCGACTGCACAGTCTTTATCATTATTGATAACCAGAAAGTCACGCGCATCAATAGCATAACTTGGACAAACTTTTTCACTTAACACCGCCGATAATAAACGCGCCGACCACAGCTCACCAAATGCCAACATATCTGCATGGTGTTGGCTTGGCTGATCAGACAACCAAGCCGTTAATTGTGTTATATCATCAGACAAAACCTTGATAAGGTCTGCTGCACTGCTAGGGTTCAATAACTCACCAATTAATGTGCTTTGTGATTTCTCTAGTGTTTCAATAGCCAAAAACAGCTCGTCACTTTTTTCAAGTGCGAGTTTATAAATATTGAATAAGTCATCCGTAGTGTTTCCATTTGCCGAAACAACAACTAAATCATTTAATTGACAGTTTTGACGAATAATATCAACCACACGTTCAATACATTGAGTAGTTGCTAAGCTACTGCCACCAAATTTATGTACATGAATAGCATGCTTCGCCAGTTGATTATTCCCTGATGATAATTGTTCTACTGTATTTGACTGTGTCATTTTCACTCATTAATTCTTCTACTAAAAATAGTCTACAACTTTAAATTTGGCTTGCCGATAAAGCTTGTTCTAAGTCATTAATAATATCACTAACATCTTCAATACCGACAGAAATTCGGATTAAAGATTGAGTAATACCCGCTGCAATTTGTGCTTCAATTTCCATACCTGCATGGGTCATCGTTGATGGATGACTGATTAAACTTTCAACGCCACCTAATGACTGTGCCAAGGTAAAGAGTGATAAGTTGTCAAAGAGTACTTTAACCGCTTCAACACCACCTTTTATTTCGAAACTCATCATAGCGCCAAAATCTTTTTGCTGACGCTTAGCAATTTCGTGTCCCGGGTGATTTTTTAAACCAGGAAAGTATACCGCGTTAATTGCTCGATGATTTTCTAAGTATTTTGCAACAGCATTAGCATTTTCTTGATGCTGTTTCATGCGCAGTGGTAAGGTTTTTAAGCCACGTAATGCCAGATAACTGTCGAAAGGTGAACCCGTAATACCAATACAATTTGCCCACCACGCTAGCTCTTCACCCAGTTCTTTTTCTTTTGTTACTAACACCCCACCCACAACATCACTATGACCATTAATATATTTAGTTGTCGAGTGAAAAACAATATCAGCACCTAATAATAGCGGTTGCTGTAACAAGGGAGAAAGAAACGTATTATCTACTGCCACTAAAGCACCAACAGCATGACTGGCTTGAGTAACCTTTTTTATATCAACCAGCCGTAATAATGGGTTACTAGGTGACTCAATCAAAACTAATCTTGGCTTTTGTTCAAGCGCTTGCGCTAACGCTTGATCATCGTTTTGATCAACAACAAGCACATTAAATAAGCCACGTTTTGCTAGGTGGGTAAACAAGCGATAACTTCCACCATAGCAATCATGTGGAATAACAACCGTATCTTTTGTTGTCAGTAACTGACAAATTAAGTGCACCGCTGACATTCCTGTGCTGGTAACAATGCCTACAGCACCCTGCTCTAAATCAGCGATAGCTTGTGCAAACGTGCTTCGAGTGGGGTTGCCTGTTCTGGAATAATCAAATTGGCGCTTATTGTTGAAGCCTTTTAAAGCATAAGTACTCGATAAATGAATGGCAGGAACAACCGCACCGTGATGTTCATCACTATTAATGCCGGCTCTAACAGCTAATGTTGCTGGTTTTTTGCTTGTCATTTTTTGCTCCAATCGGGCAGTAAAATCAAATAGATGTTTGGACGTCTATAACTCTAAACGCTTTACTTTTGTCGGTCAAGAACTTTAGACTTCTAAACTTCTACACATTCGTTATTGACTCAACGCCAACAACCAGTAAAATCTAACTTATAAAAAGTAATTTAGCTAAACAAAGGTAATTAAATGGCAAAGTGGAATGGCGATTATATAAAACCATACGCCGAACATGGTAAAAAAAGTGAGCAAGTTAAAAAAATCACGGTCTCAATCCCGTTGCGGGTACTGAAAGTGTTAACGGATGAACGTACTCGTCGGCAAGTTAACAACTTACGCCATGCAACTAACAGCGAATTGTTATGTGAAGCTTTTCTGCATGCTTTTACCGGACAGCCTCTTCCTGATGATGGCGATTTAACAAAAGACAATACAGAGATGCTACCTAAAAGTGTGCGCGAAGCCTTAATAGCAAAAGGTATTACCGACTTCAGTCAATTTGAAATTGAAGACGAGTAGCTAAGGGTCTTAATACACTTCCTCAAAAAGACGCTCTGGCGTCTTTTTTTATGCCCATACGGTAAGCATCTACAATAGCCAATAACCAACAAGTTAGTAGTGTATAGGTTAATATACTCATTAAGATAGGGTCAACAATAATGGGATTTTTTGACATCTCTGCGATCAGTGCTTGGCTATTGAGCGCAACGTCACCTGATTTAACTTTATTAATAAGTGGCTGATATTGCCTCATCACTTCTTCAATATACAAATATACTGTCACAGAAAAACTTAAAATAAATAACGTAGCCCGTCGATAAGCGTGACACATTAGTTGGCCAATACCCGGGTAAACAAGTGCTGAGAGTAAAACGGCTTTCGTTGAAGTTTTCATTGTTATTCGTCCTACTCAATATTGTTATGCTTTGCCATCGGTGACATTATCTACAGAGGTGCAAGTATTAATGATTTGTCAGGAATATAGATGACGTACAAGAGGTAACTGCTCCTGCGTTACCCTATTTCTTAATTCCTACTTTCTGCGTCCATGTAGTAACTGCACCATGACCTACTATTTGTCATAAATAAAAAAAGGAGAGTCGAGCTCTCCTTTTACAGCGTTATTAATAAATACTACTGATTATGCCATATAGTTTTCAGGTAATTCTAGGGCTGCCACTCCAGACTCAACCGCCGCTTTAGCAACGGCAAGCGCTACTCGACCACACAAACGTGGATCCATCGGCTTAGGGATAATATACTCCTTACCAAAGGTCAAACTTTTCTCACCACTAGCATCTAACACTTCTTGCGAAACAGGTTCCTTTGCTAATTCACGAATTGCATGAACAGCGGCAATTTTCATCTCATCGTTAATCGTTCTAGCGCGAACATCTAAAGCGCCACGAAAAATAAAAGGAAAACATAACACATTATTGACCTGGTTAGGGTAATCAGAGCGACCCGTAGCAATAATAAGATCATCACGAACAGCAAGCGCTAATGAGGGTTTTATTTCAGGATCTGGGTTTGAACAAGCAAAGATAATTGGATTGGGTGCCATTAATTTTACATGCTCAGCAGAAAGTAGATTGGGTCCAGAAACACCAACAAATACATCTGCGCCATCGATAACATCTTCAAGGGTACGTTTATCAGTATTATTAGCAAACATACGCTTATATTCGTTAAGATCATCACGTCGGGTATGAATGACACCTTTAGTATCAAGCATGTAGATTTTTTCGCGCTGAGCGCCACATTTGATTAATAGTTCCATACAAGCAATCGCTGCTGCGCCTGCGCCAAGACAAATAATGTTGGCATCTTTAATACTTTTACCTTGGATTTCCAAGGCATTGATCATTCCAGCAGCGGTAACAATAGCTGTACCATGTTGGTCATCGTGAAATACCGGTATTTTACAACGTTCAATAAGTGCTTTTTCAATAGCAAAACACTCTGGTGCTTTAATATCTTCTAAATTAATACCACCAAAACTGTCAGCGATGTTGGCGACCGTATTTATAAATTCTTCAACTGTCTTATGTTTAACTTCGATATCGAATGAATTAATACCTGCAAATCGCTTAAATAATAATGCTTTGCCTTCCATTACCGGCTTAGCCGCCATACCACCTAGATTACCTAACCCTAAAATAGCGGTACCATTGGTAATAACAGCGACGGTATTGCCTTTGCCCGTATATTTGTAAACATCATCGGGATTTGCCGCAATTGCGCGAACCGGTTCAGCAACACCTGGGCTATAGGCGAGTGCTAAATCACGGCTAGTTTCAGCGGCCGTGGTTAATTCAACACTTATTTTTCCAGGTGTTGGGAATTGATGGTAATCAAGTGCTTGTTGGCGAAAGTCAGTCATGATTGATCCTATGCGTTAGGTGAATTTATTGTCTTATATATGCCATTTTTCACGTTTTATTTTGTTTATATACAGCATAGTTTTATAGACTCGTTATCAATCAAGATACACCTTTGTCTGTGATCTTTAAAAAGTAACGGGTATATACTATTGTAATCTTACATTTTGTTCCAACGTTATTCTTATATAAAAAAGTGCTAGAAGCTATAACAAACATACCCTTAGCCCTTTTGTATTGCACATCATAAAACTAAATATTCGCTATACAGCTTAATCTATTCACCGTATTTTATGACCACTTTTATAAACTTCTTTGACTTAAAAAATTTAGCCATCGATTTTTCTTTTTTTCAATACACAACAACGAATTTATCGGTGAAGTTATCCAATTAATAATTAATCTTCATCAACGTTGTCACTATCGCTTATAACCTTGATTAATTGCTTTTGAATTTATATTCAATAATGGCCATTGAAATAATTTATTTTAGGTAAAAAAAACCACCTCAGGGGTGGTTTTATTCGTCTTATTTTAGAAAAAAATTATTCGCTCTAATTACTCAGCAAACGGGTTTACTAAAATAATGGTTTCATTACGATCTGGGCCTGTTGAAATAATATCAACCGGTACACCTGTTAATTCTTCAATACGCTTAATGTAAGCGATCGCATTAGCAGGTAAAGCGTCACGAGAAGTTGCGCCAACAGTAACTTCAGACCAACCTGGCATTTCTTCATAAACAGGTGTAATTCTGTCATAACCTTCAGCAGCTGTAGGCGGTACAGTAATAATGTCGCCAGCTTCAGTGCGGTAACCTGTACATATTTTAAGGGTTTTCAAACCGTCTAAAACATCAAGTTTAGTTAAACAAAATCCTGTTACGCTGTTAACTTGAATGGCACGGTGCATAGCAACCGCGTCAAACCAACCACATCGACGTTCACGTCCAGTAGTCGCGCCAAATTCATGGCCTACAGTACCTAAATGTTCACCAATTTCGTCATCTAATTCTGTAGGGAAAGGACCAGAGCCAACACGTGTCGTGTATGCTTTAGTAATACCTAGAATATAATCTAAATGACGAGGTCCAAAACCACAACCGGTAGCAACGCCACCTGCAGTAGTGTTTGAAGAAGTTACATAAGGATAAGTACCGTGATCAATATCAAGTAAAGTACCTTGAGCACCTTCAAACATAATTGATTCGCCGTTTTTACGGGCTTGATCAAGAATTTCAGCGACATCGGCAACCATTTTAAGGATAACGTCACGAACTGATAAAGCATCAGCAAGCACAGTGTCATAACAAACGGGTGCAACTTTGTAGTAATGCTCTAAAGAGAAATTATGGTAATCAACAATTTCTTTTAATTTAATCGCAAATGAATCAGCACAAACTAAATCGCCAACACGTAAACCACGGCGAGCAACTTTGTCTTCATAAGCTGGACCAATACCACGCCCTGTCGTACCAATAGGCTTATTACCGCGAGCGATTTCTCGCGCAGCATCTAGAGCATTATGATAAGGAAGAATTAACGGACAAGCGTCACTAATAAGTAAACGTTCACGTACAGGAACGCCTTTGGCTTCTAACATTGCGATTTCTGTCATCAAGGCTTTCGGGCATAAAACTACGCCGTTGCCGATTAAACATTTCACATTGTCACGTAATACGCCCGATGGAATTAAATGAAGTACGGTTTTTTCACCGTCTATTACCAAAGTATGACCTGCATTATGGCCTCCTTGATAACGTACGACGTACTTAGCTTTATCTGTGAGTAAATCAACAATCTTACCCTTACCTTCGTCACCCCATTGGGTGCCTAGAACTACGACGTTTTTGCCCATGTTTTCAATTTCGATAAAAAATTAGGCGGGGATTTTATCAAAAATCAAATAGTAGTCCAAGTAATAAATGATGATTTTTAATGCAATTTAAAAATATTCAATTAACTAAAGGGGTTATGAAAAACTTTTATGTCATTCTTTAGTCTAATAACTCAGTAACCATAAAATAAATGTGCCTACGACGAGTAAGCTAATGCCAATATTACGAATAGATAAGCTTGATTGTTGCGCTAACTTTTCCATAGTGTCGCGCCACTTATTTGGAAAAAGTGCAGGAATAAGCCCCTCAATAATCAGTACCAAAGCAAATGCCGTTAATAGTGTCTCTACCATGTTATTACTCCTCAATTACTTCTATAGGTAACTAGCCGATACGAAAAGTACAGGAATGAGTCCATCAGAAATCAGTACCAAAGCAAATGCCGTTAATAGTGTCTCTACCATGTTATTACTCCTCAATTGCTTCTATAGGTAACTAGTCGATACGAAAAGTACAGGAATGAGTCCATCAGAAATCAGTACCAAAGCAAATGCCGTTAATAGTGTCTCTACCATGTTATTACTCCTCAATTACTTCTATAGGTAACTAGTCGATACGAAAAGTACAGGAATGAGTCCATCAGTAATCAGTACCAAAGCAAATGCCGTTAATAGTTTCTCTACCATGTTATTACTCCTCAATTACTTCTATAGGTAACTAGTCGATACGAAAAGTACAGGAATGAGTCCATTAGTAATCAGTACCAAAATAATCAGTACCAAAGCAAATGCCGTTAATAGTGTCTCTACCATGTTATTACTCCTCAATAACTTCTATAGGTAACTAGCAGATACGAAAAAGCCATGACAAGTCATGGCTTTTTTATCAAAAAAGTAGCTTACTTTTTAATTGTAGCGCCTTCTTTTAAGTAGTTAAAGAAATCACTATCGGGTTTAACCACCAAGATATCACTTTTACTACTAAAACTTTTTTCATATGCTTCAAGGCTACGGTAAAAACTGAAAAACTCAGGATCTTGTCCATATGAATCAGCATAAACTTTAGCCGCTAACGCATCGCCTTCACCACGCATTTCTTGTGCTTCTTTTTGTGCTGTCGCTAACATAACTGTTACTTTAGAATCTATCGTAGCACGGATGATTTCCGCTTGCTCTTGACCTTTAGAACGATGCTCTTTTGCTACAGCTGTTCGCTCTGCTCGCATACGGTCATAGATAGAAGCACTGACTTCAGCGGGTAAGTTAATCGCTTTAATACGTACATCAATAACCTCAATACCTAAGTCTTCACGACTACTTGAGGCACTTGCTAACGCTTTAGCCATAATGCCGTCACGGTCACCTGAAACAATTTCTTTAATGGTGCGCGTACCAAACTCAGTACGTAAACCATTATTTACTTTTTGTTTCAATAACGCACGAGCATTTTCTACTGAGCCAGAAGTACGTAAGTAGAACGTTGAAAAGTCAACAATACGCCACTTAACAAATGAGTCGACCATTAAATCTTTTTTCTCAGATGTTACAAAGCGATCAGGCGCTTCATCAAGTGTTTGAATACGAGCATCAAGTCTGCGAACGTTGTTAATAAAGGGTATTTTAAAGTGTAAACCCGGTTCATAAACAATCATTTCACCTGAATCAGCATCACGTTTAATTTTTGTAAACTGAAAAACGATACCACGTTGTCCTTCAAAAACAATGAAAACAGAAGAGACGGTTAATACTGAGAATAATACAATTAGGGCAATAATAAAGTTTTTCATTGCTTAATTTCTCCCTTCGTTAAATCTGTCTGCACGACCTGATAAATCAGGCGCAGTACTTTGGGTATTAATCGATTGCGTCGCTCGCGTTTGACTCTCAGGTAAAGTACGTTGACCAGAAGACTGATTTTGCATCATTTTATCTAATGGTAAATACATCATGTTATTGCCACCTTCAACATCAACCATAACCTTACTGGTATTGGCATAAACATTTTCCATTGTTGATAAATACATACGCTGGCGAGTAACTTCTGGAGCAGCAAGGTATTCTGGAAGTAATTTATTGAATTTAGCAACTTCACCTTCGGCATCTAATACCGTTTGTTGTTTATAAGCGATGGCCTCTTGTTCCATACGTTTCACTCGGCCACGTGCTCTTGGTTCAATACCACGGGCATAGGCTTCGGCTTCACGTAAAAAACGAACTTCATCTTCTTGTGCTGAAATAGCATCGTCAAAAGCATCTTTGACTTCTTCAGGAGGACGAGCATCTTTAAAGTTAACATCGACAACAATTAGACCAAGATTATACGGGGCAATAATGTCATCTAATTCTTTCCAGACATCTTGACGCACTTTCTCACGGCCACTTGTTAAAATATCATCCATTTTAGAGTCACCAATAACGAAGCGTAAAGCACTGTCTAGTGACTGGCTTAAACTGTCGTCAGCATCAGTAACACTGAAAATATAATCACGGGCATCAACAACACGATACTGTATTTGCATTTCAACACGTACCACGTTCTCATCTTTGGTTAGCATAAAACCAGATGCAGGTAAGTCGCGTGTTGTTTGCATATCAACAGGAATAATACGTTCGGCGAATGTCCATTTCCAGCGTAAACCTGGTTCAACTGTGCCATCGTATTGCCCGAAACGTAATACGATACCTTTTTCAGCTTCTTTAATGGTGTAGAAACCACTAAAAGCATAAACAAGAATACCCACGATTAGCGCAATAGCGATACCAACATTTGATGCGCCTTTCTTGCTGCCATCTTTTGATGATTTTCCGCCAAAAATACCGCCAAACTTATTACCAATATCTTTTAGTAAATCGTCTAAATCTGGTGGGCCTTGATTCTTATCATCTTTCTTTTTCCAGGGGTCTTTATCATTATTCCCCGGTTCATTCCACGCCATGGTCTTCTCCACTAACTATAAATTTAAATAAGTGCTAAAACTACTATTTACCCATTACGGTAATATATCAGTCTGTTTACGTTCAATAAAGCCTTCTATATCAGCTTCACTCTGTTTAATTAATCTATCCCACTCTCTTGCAGGTAATTTAATTTTCAATAAACAATTTCCATCTTCGTCATACCGTTCATCAACAATAGAATTTAATTGATAAAACACACCACGTAGTTTACCTTCGCTAGGAGGTAAGCATAAGTTATGCTTGACTATTTTCTTGCCGAGTCGTTCAGCTAGCGCTTGAAAAAGTAATTCAATCCCTATGCCTTTTTGTGCAGATAACCATACTCGTATAGGTAGACCTGTATCGTCTCTGTCAATGCGTGGTTCAATATCTTCCAAAGCATCTATTTTGTTACAAATTAATAATTGCGGAACATCGCCCGCTTCGATCTCTTTTAAAACCGTTTCAACTTGTTCAATATTTTCAGTTCGCCTATCATCTGAAATATCAATGACATGCAATAATAGTTCAGCTTCACGGGTTTCAGTCAATGTTGCTTTAAAAGCGGCGACTAAATCATGAGGTAAATGACGAATAAAGCCAACGGTGTCAGCTAAAATTGCTCGGCCAACATCCTCAATTTCAATTTTTCGTAATGTGGGATCTAAGGTTGCAAATAATTGATCTGCTGCGTAAACGTCTGCCTGAGTAATAATATTAAACAGCGTCGATTTACCTGCGTTGGTATAACCCACTAAAGAAATTGTCGGTATTTCAGCGCGTGTTCTTGCTCTTCTACCTTGCTGGCGTTGCTTTTCCACACGTTCTAAGCGTTTACGAATATTTACCATACGGTCGCGAAGTAAACGACGATCAGTTTCTAACTGAGTTTCACCAGGCCCGCGGAGGCCAATACCACCTTTTTGCCTTTCAAGGTGTGTCCAGCCACGGATCAAACGCGTACTCATATGACGTAATTGCGCAAGTTCTACTTGCATCTTACCTTCATGTGTTCGAGCGCGCTGGGCAAAAATATCTAGGATGAGGGTTGTTCGGTCAACAACGCGGCACTCACACAATGCTTCAATATTTTTTTCTTGTGAAGGAGAAAGTGCGTGATTAAAAAGTACCACATTGGCTTGATGTAACTTTACCGCCTCGGCAACTTCTTCAGCTTTACCACTACCAACAAAGAATTTAGTATGAGGTGTAGTACGTTTACCTGTAACAATTGCAAGCGCGTTGACGCCCGCAGAGCTAACAAGCATTTCAAATTCTTGTAAGTCTTCGCGCGCATTTTCATCAGGGAAATCGAGGTGAACAAGAATAGCTTGTTCACCTGCTTGATAACGATCAAACAATTGAGTATTACCTATAAACTAAATAGTTAAACCAAAAGAAACTTTTGGACACGTAATATTTGGTGTACAACCAAACTCAACGAAATCATTAATCTTGCTGTTCCTGACTATAATCACCAGTTTGTGGTGCTGGCATCGTAGAAACTGCCCGTGAAGGAACAACAGTAGAAATGGCGTGTTTATAGACCATTTGACTCACTGTATTTTTAAGTAAAATAACAAATTGATCAAAGGACTCTACTTGTCCTTGTAGTTTAATGCCATTAACTAAATATATTGCTACCGGAATGCGATCACGTCGTAAAGCATTCAAAAATGGGTCTTGTAAAGATTGCCCCTTTGCCATTGTTTGGCCCCTTTTTTGTTATTTTTAATAAATGTATGTAAGAGTTTTTTCTCTAGAAAACTAGTTACTTACTATGCAACTGTTTTTATTATACATCAAGGTTTAAAGTTTGCTTACAGAAGACATAATTAGTTTCAAATTATTTTCGTCTTCCATATGCAACCATTGTAAATTTGGCCAATTTCTCAACCAAGTTAACTGTCGTTTAGCCAGTTGTCGCGTCGCACAAATGCCTTTGAAAACCATTTCATCATGGTCGACTTCACCATCTAAATATTCCCACATCTGTCGATAACCAACACAACGAATAGCGGGTAAATTTTCATGCAAATCGTCACGCTGTTTTAACTTAACAACTTCTGATTCAAAATCTTGTTCAATCATCTGTTCAAACCTAAGCGCAATACGAGCATGTAAATCTTTACGCTCTTTCGGTGAGATAGCAAATTGTAAAACATCACCACTGAGTCGTTCACCCTTAACTTTCGTTAAGTCGGTCATACTTTTGCCCGTTAGGCGGTAAACTTCTAATGCCCGCATTAATCGTTGCGGATCATTTTTGTGAATACGTTCGGCAGAAACCGGGTCTACGCTAGCAAGTTGTTGATGAATGTTCTCCCAGCCAAATTGTTCAGCTTCGTCAGCTATGCCTTGGCGAATTTTTACATCGGCCGCCGGCAGAGGCGAAATACCATCAATCAGGCTTTTAAAATACATCATAGTACCGCCAACCAATAAAGGTATACGGTTATTTTCCCTGATTTTCTCAATTTCTAGTAAAGCGTCACGGCAAAAATCAGCGGCAGAGTAACTCTCACTGGCATCAATTAAATTAATTAATCGATGCGGATACTTTGCTAATTCTTCTGCTGTTGGTTTTGCAGTACCAATGTCCATATCACGATAAACAAGCGCAGAATCAACACTGATAATATCGCATGGCAAGGCATCATGTAATGCCATTGCTAACGCTGTTTTACCTGATGCAGTAGGCCCCATCAAACAAATGACTGGCGGTAATTTACGGTTTTTACTGTCAATATTGTTTCTTGATAAAGCGTCAGACATCAATTTAAGTAGCATTCGTTAACATTCTTATTGATGATGTGAGGTCTATCAATACCGAATTCAAGCGTAGCTGCTGCTCAAAGGTAGGATTTAATTGTTGCTGACTCAAACGGAGTAGGCTTTTAGCTTGTTGGTTATCGTAAGAATCAGCGGATAATAAACTTGCAAAGGCTTGTTGCCAATCACTATTTGTTAATTCTTGTCCATCTTCTAAACACAAATGTGTTAAGAGCTTATTAACACTTAAATTTACATCTTTATTTCTTAACAAGGCCGGAAACTCTCGTACTTGTATGCTGTTCTTGGATAAAACACTCGCGACAATACCTATTTTTTTCAGTGCATCAGTCTGCGCTTCAACAAAAGTGACTTGTGCTTGCGTTAACGATATCTTAATCGGCAATAGTAACGGCTGACTAACAAAATTATGCTGCCATCTGTTTTTTACTTCGAAGAATTTAACCGCTTGCTCTATTTTGTTTAATGCCAATAAACGTAGTTCATTGTCTAACGTTATCACCGCATATTTTTCATCAATAATCTTGGTTAACACTAAGTGCTCATTTTCATTCACCTCGTGTATTGGCAGAGCGGCACTGTCTTCATCTGACTTTCCACCAGACAAAGGCGTCATCAATGTTTGATAAGCTTGCGCAGCATTTCTGCTCACTTGGTTATTACTGTGCGTATAAGATGAATAATTTTTTTGACTACCTGGCTTGCTACCTTGATAGGGTTCGCTTTGAACATCGGTAACTTTCGTCAATGGCTTAATATAATCACGCGTTAATTGCTGCCCGGTTTCATGTGACTCAAGCTGATTGTCTTGTCTATAATTTACCGTACGGCTTTCAGGCTGAAGTGGTAAAGTAGCCGAGGGTTGATCTTCTGATTCAGGCAATAAGCCAATATTAGCATTTTCGCTTAACGCGTTATGACAAACCGAATAAATAAAATCATGAATATAACGCCCTTGATGAAACCGTACTTCATGTTTTGCTGGGTGAACATTTACATCAACCTCTCGGACATCAAGCACCAGAAACAGCACAAAAGCCGGGTAAGTATCCGCAGGTAACAGATGACTATAAGCTTGACGAATGGCGTGATTAATTAACTTGTCTCGCATCATACGGCCATTCACGTAACTAAAGCATAAATCATTTTGGTTACGGGCAAAGCTTGGTAGCCCTACCCAACCTGATAATTGTAAATCGCCATGCTGGCAGTCAATTTCCAGTGAATGCTCAATAAACTTTTGACCACAAATTTGTGCTACCCGTTTTGCGTATAAGCTTTTATTATTGACTGATTTAAAATGCTTAATCACTTTCTGATTATGTGACAAAATAAAACTAACATCAAAGCGCGCCAAAGCGATACGCTTAATGACCTCTTCAATATGAGTGAACTCTGTTTTTTCAGTACGAAGGAATTTTCGTCTCGCGGGGGTATTAAAAAACAAGTCGACAACATCAATGGTCGTGCCATTAGGATGTGCAGCGGGTTGTAAGGCTACCGCCATATCTCGCCCTTCGGCAATGGCTTGCCAAGCTGATTCTTGCTCAGCAGGTTTTGACGTCAACGTTAAACGTGAGACTGAGCTAATACTTGCCAGTGCTTCGCCACGAAACCCTAAACTACAAATACCTTCTAAATCATTTAAATCTTTAATTTTACTGGTCGCATGACGACTTAGCGCTAACGTTAGTTCATCTTTAACAATACCCGAGCCATTATCACTAATACGAATACGTTTAGCGCCACCTTTTTCAATGTCTATTTTAATGGTCGTTGCGCCAGCATCTAAGCTGTTTTCAACTAACTCTTTCACCACTGATGAAGGACGTTCTACGACTTCACCGGCAGCAATTTGGTTAGCTAGGCGTGCTGGAAGGATTTCTATGGTCATAAATTTTGATCTGTTAACTATTTATAATAAATTAATCGGCGCGAGGTATGGTTAAGGTTTGACCTATGCGAACGGTATTTGAGGTTAAACTATTTGCCATTTTTAATTCTCGTACTGAAACACTATAGCGTTGTGCAACCACAGATAAAGATTCACCGCGAGTAATTTTATGTTGTCGTGTTTCAATAGAGGCATAATAACTGCCCATCGGCGGTTGAATCATAAAATGGTCTTTAATACCTTTAAAAATACCTTTAGCGAGCTTGCGCTGATGAGCACTAGAGTTTAAATTTTGCTCTTCTCTATGGTTAGAAATAAAACCTGTTTCAACTAAAATAGAAGGGATATCTGAAGATTTTAACACACCAAAATTACCATGTTGGGGAATTTTCTTGTGCATTTTAGTAATTTTTTTCAGTTGTTTTAGTACGCTATTCGCCATGCTAATACTGACACCCTGCGAATGCTCTTTATTCATATCTGCTAAGGTTTTTGCCAAGTTATCATCGCGGGTATTTTTAATAACACCACCGCCACCACCTAAAAGCTCGGAGTTGTTCGAGCGGTTACGCAGCCATTTGGCCATTTCTGACTCAACCCGTTTGTGCGATACAATCCAGACTGAGGCTCCGTTAGGTTGAGGTGTTCTAAAGGCATCGGCATGGATTGAGACTAAAAAATCCACTTGGTTTTTTCTGGCTATTTCACTACGTCGACCGACCGAAACATAATAGTCTCCATCGCGCACCATTACCGCTTTCATGCCTTTTTCATTATTAATATAGGTAGCAAGTTTTTTAGCAATCGCTAACGTAACACGTTTTTCATAGCTGCCTTTACCGCCTATAGAACCAGGATCCTCACCACCGTGGCCAGCATCAATGGCAATAAGAATATCTCGATGATCATTTTTGGGGGTATGGTCGCCTTGGCTAATTTTCTCTTCATCGAATAAATCAATAACTAAACGGTTACCGTATTGTCCAGCTGGTGCAAGCGGAAAAACAGCCAAAGAGTAATTATCCGCTAATTCTAATACTAAACGTGTTGTGCCTTTAATACGCGATTTACTGGTGCGGATCAGTTTTATGCGTTTATCCTTTTTAAGGATATTCTTAAACGAAACATGATTCTTACTGTTGTTAAAATCTATGACTAAACGCTGAGGATTCTGTAAACTGAAATACTTATAATCAGGCTGTTCACTGAGATCAAAAACAATACGGGTATTTTCCGGGGCTGGCCAGACACGAACGCCATCGATGCTATTACCCTGCGCTTCAAAGAAAACACTAACGGTTAATAACATAGCTAATAATAACGATCGAATATTCATTTACTGCTGCCCTTTCCTTTTGCGTCTATTAGCGCACATTAACTAAGCGCATTTACTACGAGCTCACCCAAAGGGGTCTTTGCTTGTATGTTGATGGTTCTTTGCTCTTCACTATACGCTAAGTCGATACGCAAATCAGGTGCCTTGATCATACCTAGCCCCTTTTCTGGCCACTCAATAAAGCAACAGCAGTTATCTGCAAAATAATCTCGAATGCCCATATATTCTAGTTCTTCAGGATCTGACAAGCGATATAAATCAAAATGATAAACTAACCAGTCATGTAATTCATAAGGTTCAACGAGAGTATAGGTTGGGCTTTTTACGTGGCCAATATGCCCCATACCTTGCACAAAACCTCGAGTTAAGGTGGTTTTTCCCGCACCTAAATCACCGTAAAGATATACAACAATACCTTGTTTTAGTTCTTTTTTTACAATATCAGCTAATTTATTACCCATAGCTATAGTTGCTGATTCATCAGCTAAAAAGTAGTTTTTGTTTGTAAGCATTTCTTTCATCAATTATTTTCTAAAATTTATTATTTATAAGCTGCCGTATAACTGGCAATAGGTCACTTGCTAGCATACCAATTTTTCCATGCTTTTGCGCAATAATGTCAGCAGCCTTACCATGAATATAAACGGCCAAGGCTGTAAGCTTTGCAAAATCAGTTCGCTCTTGCAGTTCCTCCCCTTTTTCTACCGAACTTTTTTGCATTAGCAATGCCGCAATAATACCTGATAACACATCGCCCATGCCTCCGCTTGCCATGCCTGAATTACCCGTTGTGTTCACCCAAACCTGTTGACCATCACTTATCAAACTCCCTGCACCTTTCAATACGCTCACGCATTGAAATTGTTGGGCTATTTTTTTTATGGCGCTAAAACGATCTCGCTCTATTTCTGTCACAGTGCAATTTAACAGCGTTGCAGCTTCACCGGGATGTGGCGTTAAAACCCAAGGGTTACTTTTAATTTTATCTGTTAATAAGTTTTGTTGGTAAGCTTGCGCCAACAAACTCAAACCATCGGCGTCAATCACACATAATTTTTTTTGAGCCAGTACTAAATCAAATAATGCCTGACTCCACTCATTTTGACCCAAACCAGGGCCAAGCACATAAGCGTTAGCTTTACTTAATGTCATTGATCCCACAAGTTGTTCTGCGCAACTAGGCGCTAACATTAATTCTGGGCGGCCATTAAAGACTAATGCTCGATTATTTTTATGACAACAAATACTCACTAATGCAGCACCACTGCGCAATGACGCCTCTGCCGACAAACGTATCGCACCAGCAAAACCTTCTCCGCCCCCAACAGCCAGTAATAATCCAATATTTCCTTTATGACTGCTTGCTTTGCGTTTAGGTAAAACAGCAAAAACTTCGTTGCCAAAAACCGTGATATTGGTCTTCACTTGCTCTGTAAATGCTTGACCTAATGCTAAATCAGCAAAATAGATTTCCCCAACATGGTTAATGGCTTGTCCCGTCACTAAACCGCACTTTAGAGCAATAAAAGTTACAGTACTGTTAGCAATGATTGCAGTATTTTCAACAACACCTGTAGTTGCACATAAACCTGAAGGCACATCAACACTGATCACTTTTGCCAAATGCTGATTAATAGTAGCAACTAGTGTCACCAGAGTTTCTGGTAGACGTCCTTTAAAACCAATACCAAATAGTGCATCAATAATTAACTGACCTTGAAAATTCGCTACTATCTCAACATTAGCCGTTTTTTGATCAAATATAATCAAGCCATTTTTAACTTGATTAACATTGATGTAAGCTTGGTAAGCGCGTAAGGCATCGCCGGATAATTCTTCTGGTTTTGCCGTTAGTAGTACCGAAACCTGAAAACCAGCTTGCACAGCTAAACGCGCAATCACAAATCCATCACCACCGTTATTACCTTTTCCACAAATAACTAACAGCTTTTGGCTAGTTATTTTTTGACCTATATCATTTTCATTTTGAAGATATTTTTGCTTGATATGCTGAAAAACAGCCTGACCTGCATTTTTCATCAATGAATACATTTCAATATTTTCTATAGCAGCAACTTTTGCTTCATTAGCTAACACTTGCTTCGCGGAAAAAGCAGCTTGTGGTAAGCTTGCACTCAACAGTTTTATTTCCATTTCTATCTTCCTTTACCAAATTGTACTGCGATGACATGTTAACTATGACAACACCTAATATTAACTATCAAGAATTAGCTGAAAAAATCAAGCTTTGGGGTCAAGAATTAGGCTTTTCGCAAATAGGTTTCAGTGATATTGACTTATCAAGTCATGAACAAGCCTTAACAACGTGGCTAGAAAATAATTATCACGGTGAAATGGATTACATGCAAAAGCATGGTTTAATGCGAGCACGCGCCCAAGAGCTTGTTGAAGGAACAACGCGGGTGATCAGTGCACGCATGGATTATTTACCCCCCGAAGCAAAATTTGCCCGTACGCTCAAAAAGAAAGACCATGCTTATATCAGCCGCTATGCCTTGGGGCGTGACTATCATAAATTAATGCGCAAACGCCTCAAACAACTCGGTGATAAAATTAGTGAGTACTGTGAAACCTTCAACTTTCGCCCATTTGTTGACTCAGCACCGATATTAGAGCGACCTTTAGCAGAAAAAGCGGGGTTAGGCTGGGTCGGTAAACATTCGTTATTAATTAACAAAAGTGCCGGCTCATGGTTTTTCTTGGGTGAACTCTTGGTTGATATTCCGTTACCGACTAATGAAAAAGCAGCCAATGAATGCGGTAGTTGTGTTTCTTGTATTAAAATTTGCCCAACCCAAGCGATAGTGGCTCCTTATGTCGTAGACGCTCGCCGTTGTATATCCTATTTAACCATCGAATTACGTGACGCAATTCCAGAAGAGTTTAGGCCGTTAATTGGCAATAGAATTTATGGCTGTGATGATTGCCAACTCATTTGCCCATGGAATAAATTTGCTAACATCAGTCACGAAGGCGACTTTTCCCCTCGCCAAAACCTTGATAATGTTGAATTATTAACCGTATTTAGCTGGGATGAAGCGACCTTTCTCAATAAAACAGAGGGGTCTCCTATTCGCCGTATTGGTTTTAATAGCTGGCAACGAAATATTTCCGTTGCAATCGGTAATGCGCCATATAGTGCAGAAAATGTTAAGGCGTTAAATAATAAGTTAGCAACCGCAGAGCCTATGGTTGCTGAACATATTAATTGGGCATTGCATCAACAAGACAATAAGCGAATCGCTGCAGAACAGCAAAGTGACTTTCCAATAAAAAATCAACGATTAACCGAGCGCTTGATCCGCAGTGTTGAAAAAGGTTTACCTAGAGATGCTTAGCAGGCTCAGTTGATTCAGCTTGCTGCCACTTTATTTTTAACTGCTCTATAGACTCAACACCGCTGCTTTTAATGTTCGCAGACAAAAGTAGAGCAAGCGCTTCATCGCCCAGTTTTTGGTGACTTTCATCAAATTCATTACTTTGTTTAATCACCACCAATATTTTTAACATACGCATCGTTAATTTAATATTATGAGGTGTTAATCTTAGAGCTTGCTGAATAGCTTTAAGCGCGGGCTGTAAACGATTTTTTTCGAAATGTTCAATCGCCATATCGTTCAGTTGTTTGGGTGAAAAATTAATTTCAGCACGCTCAAGACTTTCTTGCTCAATATATTTATTGATCACTTGGCTCGTTAATGAATCACCTGAGACTTGTTTACCGATAATCTCTAACATTTTCAGCGCTTCTTCGCGCATACCCAATTCGTGAAAGACTTTCACTTTATCTAGGTTGTCTTCAATTTGCGGTGACGCAATAAAATTAACATGGTTTTCAACAAGTTTAGTGGCCTTCTCTTTTTGTTCACGAACAATATATAACCGTGCTTGGATCACTAATAACTGCTGTTTAAACTCATTTGCGTCGCTATAATCATTTTGAAGTTGCTTAATATGCTTGTCTGTTTGCTGCAAAACTTTAAAAGATCGTTCGTCAGTAATAGCCGCCGCTAAATCAATGCCTGAACGAATAACATTTAAGAGCAATTCGGGTGAATCATGAATAGAGTTTTTCGCTTGCTGGGCGATATTTCGTGTCGCTATATATTGTCCTTCATGGTCATGATTGAGTCGTGCTAAATCCCATGATTTTTTATTACGTTCAATATTTCGTGGCGACAACGCAGTTGCTTTTTTTATCTCATCGTAGGCTCTTTCATATTGCTCATGCTCAATATAATATTGCGCCAGCATATCATGAGCCCCAAATCGAGTAGCGGGCTTATTAATTAACTTCTCAATCAGTTCATTAATTTCGTTTATACGCCCTTGCTTTAACAAAGACTTTACATAGCCTAAATAAACCCAAGCGTAGGTATAGGTTTTCAATAGGCTTTTAAAAAAAGATTCTGCCGTTTCAAATTCTAAAAGACTTAAGTAAGCCTCACCTTTCATCCGCAATATATTGGGGTGATATTGGTGTAAACTTTGATTAACAAGATGACGGTCAGCAAAATATATAACTTTCGAAAAACTCTTAGTATCAGTCGCTCGATACATATTGAATAATTGCTTTTTAGTTTGCAAGGTATGGATTAAGCGTTGTTGCACTGTTTTAGGGGCGAGTGGTTTTACCCAAAAGTCATCGGGCTGTAATTCGACAATTGAATTAACAAGAGACTCATTCGTTTCAGTACTGAGAAAAATAAGAACTGTGGTTTTGTTAACATGACCTCTGAATTTTAATTCTTCGAGTAAATGAAAACCGTCTTTATCACTATTTACATTAAATGAGCAAATAACAATATGAAAACGTGTTGTTTCACATAACCTAATACCGTAATAAGCACTTTCTGCACATTTTACGTGATTAATGCCGATATCATACAATCCTCTTTTTAAGGTGTCATGAACTAACCGGTTATCGTCTATTATCAGCACGGTAAGTTGTGAAAAATCGTCTAATTCACTTTGTTCAGTAATTTCCATTTAACTTTTACCTTAATCGTGCTTCTCTTGAATCACTATTCGTCTTTGTTGACAGTTGTTAATTACCGTTATTTTTTCTTTACTTTTATAGCTTGTCCACGCCAAAATCTCATCAATATGGCGGAAACAACCAAGGCAGATATCATCGGCATTTAAACAGCAATTTCTAACACAAGGGCTAGCAACGTCTATTTCTTTTTCAGCTTTAAAACTCATTTAACTAGTATCCCTGTAAACACATTAACCAAGCATTTAAAAAAATTCCAACACAAGGGCTAGCAACATCCATTTCTTTTTCAGCGTTAAAACTCATTTAACTAGCATCCCAGTATTCATATCATATTGCCTCAGCAAACTCATTTAACAGGCGTTGCTGTTCGCTTAATTGACTAAATAACGACATAACTTGTTGATGTTCTATGACCGTATTTGACGTAAGACTAAATAATAACTGTTGGCTAATATCAATAAAGTCGTTAGCGGTTAATATTTTACTGGTTGTAAACATGCTACTCGTTAGACTCATCGCTAATGGGTAATTATGTACCGCTAGTGCCGTTGATAATTTTTTCATCGCGTCATCAATATCAGCAAGGTAGTCATCTAGCATCAACATTGCCAATTCTGCAGAGCCCTGATTTTTTGCATAGTGTTCAAGGTTAAAAGGTTCAGGTTGATTTGTTTTCGCAGCGGGTGTTAAATCTAAGTTCGATAATACGCTATCAAGCTTTTCAGTTGTTTTTAACAGTTCAGCGTCAATATTATTATGCTCTTTAGTCTTATTACTTTGTGCTTTTACTGTATTAATAGCAACCACTTTAGTTGGCTTTGCTTTCAACCAAGGCTGTAAAAGTAGCACCAAAGCATCGACATCATGCAAAGCAGGTAAAATAGAAACAGCCCACTTATCTGCCAATTTTGGTGAGTCTTCAACGGAGAAATTACTTTGATTAAAAGTAAAAATGTCACGGCGTACACTTTTTCCAGCAGACATTTTAATAAAAGGTGATTGTTCAAATTCGGTAAATAACAATAAGTATCTTCCAGAGCTCCACAATTGAGTCATCGTTTTAGGCTGACAGACAATTTTTACCTGTAGTCCTAACCATTGTAAAATACGCAGCAAAGTTAACTGTTTACTTGGATTTTCCACCGCAAAAAGCACTTCAACTTGGGTCGATAAATACTGATGTTTATTAAACACACTGGCAGAAAGTTGATGGTTAGTCGTTTGTTCTGTCGTTAAAAAATCAGCTAAGCTTTGCTGAAGTGTGAGTATTTGCAATGGCGTTTCTGTCTGTTCAAACAAGCCATATCGCTCTAAAGGCGCATTAAGATAGGGTTGCATAACAAAAAGCTTTGGCCGAATATCTATCGATAAACTTGATATCTGTTGCTGTATTTTTTCAACTGATTTTACATAAAGGTCACTGGCCAACATAACGACATCAATGCTTTTATCAATTAACTGCGCGGTACTCAGTTGTTCAATAACTTGTTCGGGATCGGCTAAGGTAGTTATTATGCCATTAGCTGAAGTGATCGCTTTTTCTGTAATACTGCAAATGTCGGCATCACTTGATAACAACAAAATATTGGCTTGCTTTAAATTAATACGCTCTACCGATATCTCTTGTGCTACATCAGCAAAACCTATCGGCAGAGTAAAGCAGAACTGGTAACCATTTTCTTGTAACTGCACATTTTTATCTGTGACGTTAAGTGAATCAAACAGTAAGCATAAGTAATCAAGGGTATCGTTTGTATTGGTTTTTGCTGACTCAAGGCGCTCGTCTAATAATAAGCACTCGAGGGCCTCGGGTAGCTTTGCGATTGTTTTTTTGCTGGTCACAGAAAAATCAAAACGAACAATTTGCTGGCCTTCATTTTTATCGATAACAAGGGTACTAATATGTAAATTAGCTTTAAATAAATCAGCAAGCAGTAATCGGCATAGGCCACTTAACAGCCGGTGAAATAAGCGTACGTCAACTTTCGCAGCAGTTAACAATTGTGGATCTTGTTGGTAATAAATTTTATTACGCTGTAAATGGGCATCGGCAATAATATTAAGTAATGCCGCGTCAATTTCGTTGTGCAAAGCAACATCGCTTAGCGTCATAGGTTTGACCGCAGATAAAAATTCACTGCGAATTTTATGTTGTTGACAGCAATCAAAAATACGCGCGAGTTGTCGATAAACTTGTACCGAAGTTACACCAGCACCAATAGAAACACTTTGGCTTTGCAACATACTGCGCACCACCATATTGGTTAACTTTGTGGTGTTTTCATTGTCTTGTGATTGCCGCTCTAAAATTTGCGTATTATGGGTTAATGCGAGTTGCTGTAGGGACGCTTTTAATTTTTTAATCTCTTCATTTTGTTGATTTATATTGTCATTAGCGGCTTGCTGCTCACTAAGCTGTTGCTGATACTCTTGCTCACTGTGCTCAGGGTTAATCATTGTTTCGAGCGCGGTTTCAAGCTGTTCGGCAATTTCTTTATTTTCCATTGAATTAAAACCGTCTGGGGTCAGTTTTGCATCACTATCCTTTGTTCTTTTTTCAATGAACTGCCTAAATAATTGCACACTCTCTTGGCCATATTTTTTTATTTTGCTTTTACTTTTAAATAACATCGACAATAACAGCACAAATAGTAGTGCGATCAAACTAAGCACAGTTACTTGTAGATCTTGATTGTTAACATTGAGGTTTTGCTTTTCTAAAAAATCATTTATCTCAGTAGGCAGCCAATCGATTAATCGTAAATTTTTATCTGCAGATAAAGGCCCTGGTGGTATAGATTCAAGCACTAACAGCTGTAATTTTTGTTGTTGTTGCTCAATAAATTCGACATATAAACGAGATAACCGTAAATGACTGCGCCACTTGGCTACCGAATTCTGTTGTGAAAATAATAATTGCTCTAAA
Organism: Colwellia sp. BRX8-4; assembly: GCF_014077345.1. Lineage (NCBI taxonomy): Bacteria > Pseudomonadati > Pseudomonadota > Gammaproteobacteria > Alteromonadales > Colwelliaceae > Colwellia > Colwellia sp. BRX8-4. Next base: position 65,871 of record NZ_JACGVS010000013.1, on the reverse strand, counting down.
GTATTAAGTTGTAGCGTTAATAACTCACCCTGTTGGCTAACCGTGCTTTCTTCTGGGAGAAAGCACGTTAATACTTGCTTTAGCTCGGTACTAACATCATCAAAATCTAAAATAGAAGACTGTAAATTCAATTGTTGAAAGGCTAATAGTGCACGGATAATGGTTTGTTGTAATCGTTGTAAGTCACTCAATTCTGCAATTTGCTTTACATAGGCCTTAGCGCGGGTTGCGGTGACTTTATCAGTGTATTTATCTGAATTGAGTTGCTGTAACAGCAGACTTTTTTGTCGCTGTTTTTCCTTAATCTCAACCGATAATTGATCATTAATTAACTGCAGTTGAATAATGGTATTTTGCTTAAGTTGAGTGTTTCTCTGATGATTTTCACTAAGTTTATCAATAACACCTGAAAATTCTTTATGGCCAACATACATCAAATCAAGCTGAGCTTTATTATTTTTTACCAGTAAAGATATTTTATTAATTTGCTGTTGGGCGACCTCATAGTCAGCAGATAAATTTTTGGCATCAATACGTTTAGTTAAATTTTCTAAGGCTAGATAAGTGATTAAAATTTGTTGTTGTTGTTTATGCTTATTCGCTAACGATGGCAGTTCGTTCTCTACTAACGAGGTCACTTGATTATCACGAAGAACTAACAGAGCAGTTAAGGCGCTAAAGAGAATAAATGAAAGTAAAGCAATCCGAAAAAATCGTCCTGATAATTGCTGAAAAAAGTAACGAGTAGCGTCCATATTGATCAATACCTTCAACGGTAAATTTAGTTAAAAATACAGTGTAAGGAATTGTCACTAAGAATCAACGGTTTTTAATAACGATATGAGTAAGCTGTTTTAAAAATAACGCGCCTCATAGCCGACTAAGGTCAAATCAATCAGCGCGTTTACAGGTTCTTTTTATCTTCTCAAACTTAACGTCTTTTGGTTACCCAAGCCCACTCCATTTCACAAACAATAGGCTGTTGATCAGATTCATCAGTAATCTCGACACTGACCATCAAACTGCCTTTATCCGCATTTTCTATTTGTTCTATGTCAGCGAGACTTAATACAGCTACCGCAGACAAATTTCCCTGCATTCGTCTTTGAAAATGAAATGTCATACTTTTCAATAGCGGTACACAAGTGTCGGGAACATTCATCCCAAAAACGATACCCGTCGCCGACTCTGCCAATAATGCCGCAGCAATGGCATGAACACCACCAATATGGTTTTGTACTTTCTTTTTGTTTTCTAACGATAATACCGCTTTGGTATGAGAAACAGAAATCAACTTTATTGATGAAGTACCAGCATACTTTACTGTCGAACAGAAAATTTTAGTCAGTAAAAAAGAGCGCATAAAGCGCGGCATTCTATTAACTTTACTGATTATTTTTCCAAATTTGTTCGCCATAATTTATTTGCCTGCTGTTAATTTTAATTAAGTGTCGCGCAAACTGGTCTGACCTTCAAGTTTTTTTACCCTGTGGCAAACTTATAGTGAGTGTCCAGATAAAAGCGCGTGACAAACTTATAGTGAGTGTCCAGTTAAAAACGATAGTGAGTGTCCAGATAAAGGCGCGTGACAAACTTATAGTGAGTGTCCAGTTAAAAACGTGCATAAAAAAAGCGCCCTAAGCGCTTTGATTTATACATTATTACTGAGCGTTATAGTTTAAAGAAGTGTTCTTGATAAACTTTCATTTCAGCAATTGACTCTAAAATATCATCAAGCGCTAAATGAGCGCCCGTTTTTACCACTTTATCTAACACTTCAGGTTTCCAGCGACGCGCTAATTCTTTAACGGTGCTAACGTCTATATTCCGGTAATGAAAGTAATCTTCAAAATCAGGCATATATTTATTAATAAAGCGTCTGTCCTGTCCAATGCTATTACCACACATCGGTGACTTACCTTTTGGCACATATTGTTCAACAAACTTAATCGTCGCCTCGGTAGCATCGGCTAGCGTACTAACACTTTCACGACAACGTGTAGTTAAGCCTGATTGACCATGGTGTTCGATACACCACTGACTCATATTGTCTAACACCTCATCACTTTGGTGAATAGCAAAAACAGGTCCTTGAGCTAAAATATTTAACTGACTGTCAGTCACTATGCTGGCAATCTCTAAAATCACATCTGTATTGGGTTCTAGGCCTGTCATTTCTAAATCTAACCAAATTAAATTTGTCTCGTTACCTGTCATGCCGCTTCCTTAAAAATGCCAACTGTTTTACTGATACCAATATCATTAAATTATCACCCATTTGTGCCCCCTAAAGTACGCCAAGGCTAAGTTGCTCTTAATCGCAATAGCTCACGATTATTCAATCAAGCGCCTTATCTTCATTTGTTTTCTTCGCTACAGCAAGGTAACAAACTCAGTGAGACTGATATTACTATTACAAGTATATTAGATGAATGGTGATTTAGTCAGTATAATACGTGACAATGAACTGTGATTAAAACTTTTTGTCGCATTACCCTTTTAAAAGACGAGTGAAACTCCATAATTATCATGATAAAACTCCATGTCTAAGCTAAAAAAACTGACTAAAGGTCAGACAAGGCGCATTAAAGATAATCAAGCTAAAAAACTGCGTAATAAACCAGAGCAAGTGCAATGGCAAGATACTGAGTTGGGAGAGCCTGAAAACGGCACTATTCTCAGTCGCTTTGGCCAGCATGCCGATGTAGAAGCAGAAAATGGTGATTGCATACGTTGTAATATACGCCGCGGCGTTAAATCTTTGGTCTGTGGTGATAAAGTTTTATGGCGCAGAGGTAAAGAAACACAACACAGTATTTCAGGAGTCATTGAAGCGGTTCATGAGCGAACGTCAGTATTAAGTCGTCCAGATGTTTATGACGGTGTAAAACCCATAGCGGCAAATATCACCCAAATATTAATTGTCTCTTCGGTGTTACCTGCCTTTAACCCTGATATTATCGATCGGTATTTAGTGGCGGCAGAGCAAACAGGTATCACCCCCGTTATCTTACTCAATAAAACTGATTTACTTGATAAAGCCAGTAAAGCTGAAATTGAGCAACATCTCGATATTTATCGTGAGATTGGTTATCAGGTAATTTATGTCAGTAATGAATCTCAACACGGTATAGAAGAGCTTAAGAAACAACTTAGCGAACATACCAGTATCTTTGTAGGTCAATCTGGCGTGGGTAAGTCAACACTTACTAACACCTTGATGCCTGAACTGGGTTTAATGACAAAAATAGTTTCTGAGAACTCTGGTCTAGGTCAACACACAACAACAGTTGCTCGCTTATACCATTTTGAACAAGGTGGTGATTTAATTGATTCACCCGGTATTCGAGAGTTTGGCTTATGGCATTTAACGCCAGCAGAAGTTTATGGTGGCTTTATTGAATTTGAAGATTACTTGGGTGGTTGCCGATTTAGAGATTGTAAACACCAAAATGATCCTGGTTGTGCATTAATAGCCGCCGGTGAAGAAATGAAAATACATCCAAAACGTTTAGCGAGCTTTCAACGAATTTTAGCCAGTTTAGGCGATAATAAATTAACCTCTCGTTTTAACGACTAAATTAATATTAATAATATAAAGGAAATTCAGTGCTTTTAAATAAATTAAAAATCACCCTTCAATACATTATGCCTAAACATTTGATTTCGCGTTTAGCTGGAAAATTTGCCGCTGCAGAATGTGGCCGAGTAACCACGAAAGCCATTGAAGCATTTATCAAGCATTACGGCATTAATATGTCAGAAGCAAAGCTTAAGAATGCCGAAGACTTTACCACCTTCAACGATTTTTTTACCCGCGAACTTGAAGATGGTGCGCGCCCTATTGATAACAATGAAACAACCCTCTGCTATCCCGTTGACGGTGCTATTAGTCAGCAAGGCGATATTGAAGACGGACGTTTAATACAAGCAAAAGGTTTTGATTATTCATTGGAAACCTTGCTGGGTGGTTCATATAACACCGCAAAGCCTTTTCAAGGCGGAAAGTTTTCTTGTATTTATTTAGCACCAAAAGATTATCATCGTATTCATATGCCGATGGCAGCAACATTACGCGAAATGATCTTTGTACCCGGTGATTTATTTTCTGTTAACCCATTAACCGCTAATAACGTGCCTAACTTATTTTCTCGTAACGAACGTGTTGTCGCTATCTTTGATACAAAATCAGGACCTTTAGCTATGGTCCTTGTTGGCGCAACCATAGTTGCCAGTATAGAAACAACTTGGGCAGGTACGATTACTTCACCTAGAGCCAAAGGAATTTTCAGAGAAAGTTACCCGGCTGACGGCGCTGATGCGATCACTTTTGAAAAAGGTGATGAAATGGGACGTTTTAAACTTGGCTCTACGGTAGTGTCAACGTTTGGTCCTGGCATGATCGAGTTTGATGTTGATGCTCATCCAGGTACAGTGACCCGTTTAGGTGAACTCTACGCCAATATTGTTAACGCTGATTAACCATAAAGTCCTTGTTCATTAAAGAGTCAGTAGTGAATTTCCTGAAATACGCTATTGGCTTTTTGCTAGATTTTGGTAAATGTTATGGAGCTTGACGTTCAGTACGACCAGCAATCAGGGCAATAAGTCTTTCTCGATTATCGATAAGTTCACTGCCCCCTGTAATCACGGCGCTCAGCCAAACACCATCGAAAATCACCGGTCAACATTTAATTAATATCACACGAAAAATCGCTACCATTTTTACTAACTACCTCGCTCGTACTACATTAAACCTTGAGCAAATCAAAAATAAATTCAATTTAAAAACCTTTGTTATCATAGTGATATTTCAAAACAAAGCCACTAACAACAAAAGGTGTTGCTCATTTTATCAACACAAGATACGATTGCATTCGTATATCACTTATAATTATTCATAGCATTAAGGATTTTAGATGGCTCGAGATAATACAAATATCAAGCCTACAGAAGCAGAGTTAACTTTGCTTAATGTTCTCTGGAAAGTCGGTCCAGCAACAGTTCGTCAGGTACATGATGTTGTCAGTAAAACGCAAAAGACAGGTTACACCACTGTTTTGAAGATTTTACAAATTATGCATGAAAAAACCTTGGTCATTCGAGACGAAAGTAATCGTGCCCATGTCTATGCACCATCAAATAGTGAAACCTTTACACAATCTTCATTATTAAAAGACCTAGCTTCAAAGGCTTTTGGTGGCTCAACGTCAAAATTAGTGATGCGAGCTTTAGATGAATCAACCAGTAAAGAAGAAATTGCCGACATTCGTCAATTACTTAATGAGCTAGAAAAGTAAAAACTGCTACACTTGTTATAGTACAATTTAAAAAGTGCTATAACATGGAAGGATAATGTCAGATTAATTTAATGAGTAGTCCATTTTTATACAATTTATCGTTAACCCTTATCCATTTTCTTTGGCAAGGGATTTTCGTTGCGCTTGCGCTAAAGTTGGCATTAACGTTTACTTCTTATAAAAAACCACAATGGCGTTATGCGATGGCGTCATTGGCTATGGTAGCTAATTTATTACTGCCTTTTTTCACTTTCTATATTATCTCTCAAGCTGACTTTCCACAATTTGGTCCTTTATTAAATAACAGCATCTTGCTGGGCGATATCATAAATAATGACGCCCAAAACACTGCTGTTTGGTACTCCAATGCGGTTGAATTCTTACCCTATTTATCATTAACATGGGTAACAATAAGCTTTGCCTTAGCGCTAAAGCTGTTCATCGAATTATATAATGTTAACCAACTACCCAAAATAGGCACCTCGCCGGCAAATGCTGAACTTGAAGCCAGATTTCAGCACTTAGTTGAACAAGTAAAATTAACCTGTTCACCTCGACTATTAATCTCACTTAAAAATGATGTGCCTATGGCAATAGGTTGGTTAAAGCCGATAGTACTTGTTCCCGTTACTATGTTGACAGGTTTAACACCCGCACAACTTGATATGTTGATATTGCACGAACTGGCACATATTCGTCGACATGACTATCTAGTTAACTTCATTCAGACCTTGGTAGAAATCTTTTTATTCTTCCACCCCGCTGTGCGCTGGGTGTCAAAGCAAATGCGAAATGAACGTGAATATTGTAGTGATGATATTGCTGTGCAGCATTGTGGTAACCCCGTTGCTTATGCGCACACTCTGGCAGATACCGCTTCAATATGTGACAGTCACCGTCATCATTCTATTCCCGCTATGGCAATGGCGGCATCGGGTGGTGATTTAAAGCAACGCGTTCTGCGTTTAGTTGACCACGACCAACACTGCTCAACAACGACTCACTCAGGAAAATGGTTAGCGTCTATCGTCATTATTTTCTCAATTATTGCTGTGGGCAGTAAAAAATACATCCAAATTCCTAGCTTAGATATAGGCACTGATACCATTCCTTTATACCGCAGCGCCGATGATGACTTCAAAACATACACAGATAGTGGCGATGAAATAGCGTTACCTTCTTTGGCGCAGCAATTATTACACCGAGGCAATGAAAGTAATGCCTTAGAAAACAAACTACCCGCAAAGATGATAGCGCCATTTTTTCCTAAAAAGACCAATAAAAATCCAGTAAATGCTGAGCTCGTAGTCGCACAAGCTTACTTTGAGAACAACGACAGTACTAAAAACACGGGTAATGCCAACAGTCCCCAAGAAAAGAATACTGTCGATACCTTAGCGACAGTCGTAAACAATAAATTAGTCGGGCTTAAAAAGGCTAAATCTGAACCTTTAAGTAATTTTACTGAATCTTTGGCTGTTCAAAAAAATCAAGCTGAACTGCCTAGTACTCAAGTAAAGGTAAACAAATCTTTAGCTCAATTGGCATTAAGTCAAACGGTTACTATGGGTAAATCGCCAGCAGAATTAGCCTTTGAGCGCACTGACTCAACCAAAAAAGCTTCATTATTAAAAAACCCATACGCTGCACAAATAGCTGATTTGACTAAGCAGCCATTAGCCATAAATTCGCACTTAGCGCTACCAACAACTCGTCGTTCACAGATGATAGAGCAAGTACTTTCCTCGACAAGTGAATCGACAACTAACTACATGCCAGAACACGCACCCGCGCAATTACTGACATCAACATACCCAAAATACCCTGCCAATGCTAAGCGAAAAGGTATTGAAACAGATGTAGAAGTTACATTTACCATAGATAAAAATGGCTATGTACGTGATATTCAATACGATGGTGAAGGCAGAGTCAGTTATTTTCGTAATACTATTCGTTCGTCATTAGAAAAATGGCGTTTCACCCCGGCAAGTTATAATGACCAACCGGTAGAAAGCACCATGTCTAAAATATTTTCTTTCAGTATTGCTAGATAATAAGATTACTCAGCAAGATGCTTTCTTCTCCCATCATGCTTTTGATGTGACTGCATTTTTTCTTTTTGTGCCTCCGTTAATATCATCATAAAACTGTGTTCTTTCTTTGCTTTAATTAAGGCTTTTTGTGCAATAATATCTTGGTATTGACTTTGTAAATCAATAAAAGCTTGTTCATTAAAGTGCTCTTCCATCAGTAACGCTTTACGTTGTTGATGAAAACCTTGCATGCTCTCTTTCAATACTAAACCACTTGTTTTTGCCGTTTTATTTATCACCTTTGCCTGCTCACGTTGTTCATCAGTAAGCGCTAAATACTTCGCCATTCTTTTAAAGTCACCTTTCATGCCACGCTTTGATTTGTGCTGATGGTTACCGGTATGCTTGGCATCATGACGGTCATTGTTAACGCCATCGCCGTTATTAATGGCCAACGCTGCGGTACTTGCTAAGGATAAGGTTAATACTGCACTGGCTAATAAAACTGATAGTTTACTTTTCATAAGATTTACCTCTGGGTTAAATTGATAATAATATCGATTAAGTTAATCAATCGATTACTGAGCGAGCCCGGTGAATCGATTCATTCTTCTAAGTGAGGTAACTATAAACCTTGCAACGCAAAGAAACGCAAGGCAGTGTAAAGTTTTTGTAAAGGCAACAACAAAGTCAGTTTTCTAATAACAGTTAAGTTAATATTAAGATACGCCAAATACCAACACTAACAAAAGATAACAAAACCTCATGAGCAAACAGAAAATATTAATCATCGATGACGACAAAGAACTCACTGAGTTATTAACTGAGTATCTATCGTATGAAGGATTTGAATTAGAAGCTTGCCATGATGGTGTTAGTGGTCTGGCACGTGCTTATGATGAAAAATTTTCACTGATATTACTTGATGTTATGATGCCCAAACTAAATGGCTTTGAAGTATTAAAAGCCTTAGGTGGCCAGCATAAAACGCCAATTTTAATGTTAACGGCTAAAGGTGATAACGACGACAGAATATTAGGCTTGGAGCTAGGCGCCGATGACTATTTAGCGAAACCTTTTCAGCATCGTGAATTACTGGCACGCATTAAAGCTATTTTACGACGTATTAAAATAGTTAAGTCCAATGAAAGTACTATCAGTCATCAGCAAATTAATGAGGTCAGGCTTGAACATAGCACTCGTCAGGCTTTTTGCCATCAACAGTTAGTTGAATTAACCGGTACCGAGTTTCAAATATTAGCTTTGCTGATGAATAATGCCAGTCAAATCGTCAGTAAAAATGAAATATCAGAACAAATTTTGAAACGAAAATTGAGTGCTTTTGATCGCAGTATCGACATGCACATCAGTAATATTCGCCGTAAGTTACTCGAGTTTTCTGCAAGTGATAAATTAAAAACCATTCGTGGCGCGGGTTATATCTTCCTCACAGGAGAGAGCACGGGGATAAATGACTAATGCTCAATAAAATTAGACAGTCATTTTCATCGATTGGCTTTAAGATATTTTTATGGTTTTGGCTGTTCGCCTTAAGCTCTATTATAGCAACACGATTTATCTCAGCGCAGTTAGCACAGAACAGTATTGTTTTGCCTGCGCACCATGGTGACCTCAAAAAATTGAACCGTATCGCTAAACATATTGAAAGGAATAATACTTCAGCCGATGGACTTTTGCGATATCGAGGAAAATCACCTAATGAAGCTATTATTATCAGAAATATTGATAGTGGTCAGCTCACCACCGATAGTAGCCGTTTTTTAAAAGACTTGGTTAGCTACCTAGAAAAAAATCGCTTTTCAGCCATCACCTCGATTCAATTTCCGAGATCTCGTATTACCGGCCCTAAAAATATCATTTTAGATAATCAACCCGTCGAACTATATTTAGCCATTAAAGGTCAGTCTCGACATTTTGATTCCTTTATTATGCAACTGCCCAATTGGTTGAAACTTGCCATCCCCATTACGGTCAGTGCTCTATTAGCCTGGTTATTAGCACGAACATTAATTAAGCCAATATTGGCAATACGACGTGCGGCAACCGATATTGGTAACGGTCAGCTTGATGCCCGAATCGAACATGCCAATAAAAGAAAAGACGAACTGGGTTCACTTGCCACCAGCTTTAATACTATGGCCGACAAGTTATCATTAAATCTAACCGCTAATCAGCGTTTATTAGCCGATGTTTCCCATGAGCTTCGTTCGCCGATGACTCGCTTACAACTTGCGGTTGGCCTAGCTCAGCAAGCGATTAACAAACCCGAGCTGCAAAAAAAGCATCTCGCGCGCTGTGAACTAGAAGTTAGCCGTTTAAATGAAATGATAAGCGATGTGCTTTCTCTTTCTCGATTAGAAAACACCTTTCAAAAAATTAATTTGCAAACCGTTCATCTTGATGAATTATTAGCCGATATCTGTCAAGACTGCCAGTACCTTGCTGACGAAAAACATATCTTAATTACTATGAAGCACTTTTTCTCTTTGGATTTACCCGGAGATCAAAATTTATTAAGCAGTGCTTTTAGTAATGTCATTATTAATGCCATTAAATATAGCCCAAAGCACAGTGAAGTGGTCATTTCTATGGCGAGTGTTATTCTCAATCAACAAGACAGTATCAAGATTATCATTAGCGATAGCGGTAATGGCGTTCCTCAAGGTACCATCGAAAAACTTTTTCAGCCTTTTTATCGTGTCGATGAAGCCCGAGATAGAAACACGGGTGGCACCGGCTTAGGCTTAGCGATAGCGCAGCAAGCAGTATTAGCACATAATGGTGAAATTAGTGCTAAAAACAACGACTCTGGTGGCTTATCTGTAACCATTACTTTGCCAATAAGCACAACACTGACATAAAACTGATGAGCATAAGTGAGTTATCACCGCTAATGTCATGCGACCTTAGGATTAAACAACATGGCTTTAGCGAAAATCAATAGTAATGACTATGGCAAAGAAAGTGAGCTTAGTGCTCGCTTATCAACTGAAATAAAACAGTTTTGGCAACAAGGTTATTTTTCATCTTTTAGTGGCGTCGATAAAATAAGAATAAATTACGCAACCTTTACTGACTCCAAAAACCAAGAAAACCTTGTATTGGTTACCGGACGGTCTGAAAGCTATCTAAAGTATCAAGAGCTCGCCTTTGACTTATATCAGCAAGGTTATAATATATTTATCGTCGACCACCGTGGTCAAGGTTTGTCACAACGTTTGTTGAATGATAGCCAAAAAGGCTATGTAAAAAAATTTGATGACTACGCCGAAGATCTTAAAAAATTTATTGATGAGGTTGTTATAGAAAGTGCCACAAATAATGCCAGTAAAACGCCCGCTAAAAAACCCCATTTATTAGCACATTCGATGGGGGGAGCCATTGCTGTGCGCATGATGCAGTTATACCCACTGTCAGCAAAATCTGCGGTGTTAACCTCGCCAATGATTGCAGTTAACTACGGCAATATCGCTAACTGGCTTGCCAAAGGGATTATTTATTTAGGTGATTTTTTTAACGTGTGCTTAGCTGCTGAAGCTAATTATTTTATTGGACAAACGGCCTTTAACGACACACCTTTTGCTGAAAATGAGCTTAGTCAATCGACTGTTCGCTACCAAGTTTTTGTGGAACTTTATCAGAAAAATAAAGAAATAAAATTGGGCGGCGTCACCACTCATTGGCTCAAAGAAGCCATTATCGCTAAGAAAAATATTTTTGCAGATTTAGCTAAATTGACTACACCTATCTTAGTCATGCAGGCAGGTAACGACACGATCGTTTGTAATAAAGCGCAAAACACTTTCTGCCAGCAATTGCACCAATACCACCAACAGTCTTGCCCTGAAGGCAAACCTTTCACTGTCGACAATGCGCGGCACGAGCTTATGTTTGAGCAAGACCAGTACCGCAGCCCCGCCTTAAAAAAAGCACTGCAGTGGTTTGATACACATTCAACTTAATGTTATTTCTATTGCGGTTCTTGGTCTACATTAACCGTTTTAATGGCTACCACTGAAGTGGGATCATGATGAATAAACACTTCGCAAGGCGAGAATTTCGCTTCAATTTCTTTTTCTATCGCTTCACCAATATCGTGAGCTTCCAGTAAAGACAGTCGGTCATCGAGCTCTAAATGAAATTGAATAAAGCGCTGCGGGCCTGATTGTCGGGTTCTCAAGTCATGAACACCTAAGGTCGAATCATGAGCAATGACAATAGCGGTAATTTCAGTCTGCTCTTCTTCACTCAGTTCATGATCCATTAAGTTGTGCACACTTAAGTAAATAATTTTTAAAGCGCCACTCAATAGCAACACTCCAACAAGACAAGTAAAGATGCCATCTGCATATAGAGAGTAGCCACTGCTTAAAATCAACGCCGCTAATACGCCAAGGTTTAATAATAAATCTGACTGGTAATGCAAGGCATCGGCACTAATGGCAGTAGAACGGGTTTTGGCAATCACAAAACGTTGCAACACCACTAATAACAGTGTCATCACGATAGCTATAATCGTCACCACTATGCCTATTTCTGTTTTAACAACCAGTTTGGGGTGAATAATTCGGTCAAAGCCATGAAAGATCAATAACAAGGCAGAACCGGTCACAAAAGCGGCTTGTACTAAACCCGCTAAACTCTCGGCTTTACCGTGACCAAATTTGTGTTTTTCATCGGCGGGTGCCAAAGCATAATGAAGAATAACCACATTCATCAACGAAGCAAATAAATCCAACATCGAATCGGTGGCTGAAGCCAGCATTGAGCTAGCATCTGTTACCACCCAAGCATATAGTTTCAAAAGAAAAAGTAATAAGGCCGTTCCAGTAGCAGCGAAAGCAGCTACTCTTACCCAAAAACTGTAATCATTTTTTTTTGATAAAGCTTCACTCATAGTCATTACTTTTCCATGCTTGCTACTTAAGCGCTAATTTGTACAATATAGTAATTCGTTTGGTATAATACCTTATCATCTTCGAATTTAAGTACATTTTTATGTTAGACGTCGTTTTGTTTCAGCCACAAATTCCACCGAACACCGGTAATATTATCCGCCTCTGTGCGAATACAGGCTTTAGGTTACACCTTATTGAACCCTTTGGCTTTGACCTAGACGATAAAAAGCTTCGCCGAGCAGGTTTAGATTACCATGAGTTTGCAGCCATTAAGCGCCATAAAGATTACCAAGCTTTTATCGAAAGTGAACAACCTGAGCGAGTTTTAGCGGTAACCACTAAAACAACCAATTACTATGGTGATATTGCCTTTAAACCTGGGGACTATTTACTTTTTGGCTCAGAGACCAGTGGTTTGCCAGAAGAAGTAAGACAGCAAATACCCGATGAAGATAAAATTCGTATCCCCATGCTAAAAGACAGCCGGAGTATGAATTTATCGAATGCCACCGCAGTGCTTATTTTTGAAGCTTGGCGACAAATGGGCTTTGAAGGCTCAGTTTAAATTTACAATAGTAAAGATAAACGGAGCCAAACAAAGTGTAAAATTATTCGACAGTACGGTCGCGGGACAGTAAATCAGCAGCGGCTAGCTTTGCTGATTTGCCGCAATAAAGTACCTGATAGACTTGCTCGACTATCGGCATTTCTACACCCATACGTTGTGCTAACATATAAACTTCTTTGGTATTACGATAACCTTCAACAACTTGGCCAATATCAGCCATCGCTTTTTCAACATCAACGCCGCTGCCAAGTGCTAAGCCAAATCGACGGTTGCGTGATTGATTATCAGTACAAGTTAAGACTAAATCACCTAATCCAGCCATCCCCATAAAAGTACTTGCCTCGGCATTAAGTGCACAGCCTAAACGTGTCATTTCAACTAAACCACGGGTAATTAACGCAGTACGAGCATTGGCACCAAAGCCAATACCGTCGGCGATGCCAGCACCGATAGCGATAACATTTTTAACCGCACCACCAAGTTGTACACCAATAAAGTCTTTATTTGCGTAAACCCGAAAGGTTTTGCCACAATGTAATAGATCAGAAATTTCAGTGACAAAATCATCATCCGTTGACGATAATGAAATAGCCGTTGGTAAGCCAGCCGCCATCTCTTTTGCAAAGGTTGGCCCAGAAAGCACGGCCAATGAAATATCATCCCCCAGAATATCACGGGCAACATCTTGCAGTAATCGACCAGTTTTATGATCTAAACCTTTAGTCGCCCAAGCTATTTTAGCCTTTGGTAATAAGTAAGGTTTAATTTGGCTGAGCATTTCACCGAAGGCATGACTCGGTACAACCACTAAAATATTTTCACTCGCTTGAACAGCACTTTCAAGATCGTTAGTCGTTGTTAGTGAGGGTGGAAACTCACTACCCGGTAAATATTTCTCATTTGAGTGAGACGCTTGCATTTGCGCAATATGTTGAGGATCTCGTCCCCATAATACGGTTTTGTGACCATTTCGAGCGAGACAAATAGCAAGGGCAGAGCCATAAGACCCTGCCCCCAAAACCGTGATTTTTGCCGTTAATTTCGACATATCATCACTTCCATTTTATTGTTACTACTAGCCGATTTTGAAGAAAAACCGTTAATTAGTGAGTTTCACTGCTCGCAGGCATCTGTTCAGTTTGTGCTTGTGCGGCACGTTGTTGAACATATGAAGCAAATAGTGCTTCAAAGTTTACTGGTGCTAAATTAATTTGTGGAAATGAACCACGACTCACTAAATTCGCCACTGACTCACGCGCATACGGAAATAATGTTGTTGGGCAGAATGCACCAATAGTATGAGCAAGTTGTGCTTCAGGTAAATTACCAATAGAAAAGATACCAGCTTGTTGGACTTCAGCTAAAAAGGCCGTTTGCCCTTCAACAGTCGCGGTAACGGTTACTGAAAGAACAACTTCATAAGTATCTTCAGCCAATTTATTTGATTTAGTATCTAAATCTAATTGAATTTCAGGCTTCCAATCTTTTTGGAAAATAGCAGGAGAATTTGGCGTTTCAAAAGAGATATCTTTTGTATAAATACGTTGAATAGCAAATTGTGGTGCGGCTTGTTCAGTAGCGGCTTCTGGCGCATCAGCGTTGTTGGTGTTCTCATCAGACATAGTTTTTTCCTATTGTATTTATTATTTTATATAATGATGACTTTTAATCTTTTGCTAAAAGTTCATCTAATTTATTAGCGGCGTGAAGTGCGAATAGTTCATCGCAGCCCCCGACATAATGATCACCAATAAAGATTTGTGGCACAGTTACACCGCCACTACGCTTGATCATGGCATTGCGCAATTCTGCATTATTGTCGATTTTAATTTCATTAAAGCTTACTTGTTTCTCTTCGAGTAAAGCTTTTGCTCGCATACAGTAAAAACAAGTTACTTTAGTATAAATATCAACTGTCATATCAAACCTTTATTAGTTATTAGCTATTATTTTTTAACCAGTGGTAAACCGGCATTAACCCAAGAATTCATACCACCCTTTAACAAACTTACTTTAGTAAAGCCTGCTTTAAGTAATTGATTAGCAACCGGGGTAGCAGTAATTCCTGCGGTACATACAACTATGATGGGTTTATCTTTATAGTTTTCAAGGGTAGCAAAATCATTATTTGATACTTTCTCTTTCACTAAATTTTTCGAATCTATGATACGACTCGCTTTAAATTCTTTTTCGGTACGAATATCAACTACTACACCTTCTTCACGGTTTACTAAAAAAGTAAGTTCCTGTGTAGATATTTGCTTAATAGGAGACATTTGAATACGAATAGTCGTCACAATAATAAGAACGACAATAACTGCCCAAGCAGCGCTTAGTGCTGGATGATTACCAGCAAAAATAATTAATTGATCCATAAAAATAATAAATATTGGTTGAATAAAAAGTTGACGATAGTATACAGAATTACCAAGCAAACCCAAAAAGAACTTTACGTGATAAGCGATTAAATCAATGAAAAGGTTTTTTTTGTTGATACAACCGATTGATAACGAATAAAAGCACACAATTCATTTGAAATATTTTGTCTAATACCACACAAGCAATTCTTGATTTGCCTTGGTATACTGGTGAATAATTAGCTAATTTCACCGTTATGGAAACTAAAATGCCAAATAAAAAACCTACCGTATTACTGATTTTAGATGGTTGGGGATACCGAGAATCTACAGAATCTAATGCTATTTTTCATGCTAGAACGCCGGTACTCGACGATTTAAATGCTCGCTATCCACATATGTTAATTGGCACCTCAGGCATGGCAGTAGGTTTACCTGACGGACAAATGGGCAACTCAGAAGTGGGCCACGTTAATTTAGGCGCTGGTCGTATTGTTTATCAAGACTTCACTCGTATTACCAAATCGATAAAAGATAAAGAATTTAACAGCAACAAAGCACTTAATGATGCGGTTGACCAAGCCGTTAAAAATGATAAAGCCGTACATATTTTTGGCTTATTATCACCAGGTGGCGTTCATAGCCATGAAGATCATATTTTTTCAATGCTCGAACTCGCTAAAGAAAAAGGTGCTCGTAAAATTTACTTACACGCTTTTCTAGACGGTCGTGATACACCACCTCGCAGCGCAGAAGCGTCATTGATTAAAGCACAAGAAAAATTCCAACAGCTAGGCTGTGGCCAGATAGCTTCGGTAATTGGTCGTTATTATGCCATGGACCGTGACCAACGTTGGGATCGTGTCGAATTAGCTTACAACTTAATGGTTAGTGGTGAAGCGCAGTATAAATATTCAAGCGCAACTGAGGCATTAGCCGCCGCTTATGCCCGTGATGAAAATGACGAGTTTGTTGCCGCTTCAGCGATTGTAGACGAGAACAACCAAGCCATAGAAATTGATGATGGTGACTCCTTAATTTTTATGAATTTTAGAGCTGACCGTGCCCGTCAATTTACTCGCTGCTTTACTGAACAAGACTTTTCTGGCTTTAAGCGTAAGAAGTGTCCTGCTATTGCTGACTTTGTCATGCTCACCGAATATGCCGGTGACATAAAAGCCAATATCGCTTTTCCTAAAGTAGCACTTGAGAACGTACTGGGTGAATGGTTAGAGAAAAACAATAAAACACAATTACGTATTTCAGAAACAGAAAAATATGCGCACGTTACTTTCTTCTTTAGCGGTGGTAAAGAAAGTGAGTTTGTTGGCGAACAGCGTATTTTAGTACCTTCTCCACAAGTTGCCACCTACGACTTGCAGCCAGAAATGAATTCAGCGTTACTCACTGATAAATTAGTCGCCGCCATTGAAAGCGGTGATCACGACTTTATCGTTTGTAATTATCCAAATGGTGATATGGTGGGTCATACTGGAAAGTTTGATGCCGCCGTAGCCGCTTGTGAAGCGGTTGATAGCAGTATTGGCCGTGTTGTTGCCGCCTTAGAAAAAGTGGGTGGTGAGTGTTTAATTACCGCTGACCATGGCAATGCTGAACAAATGGTTGATAACAATTCAGGACAAGCACACACAGCGCATACCTGTGAACCTGTGCCGCTAATTTATATTGGCCGCCCCGCTCAACCAGCAGAAAATGGCGCATTGAGTGATATTGCGCCAACAATATTACAGCTGATGGATATAGAGCAACCCAAGCAAATGACCGGTCATTCGTTAATGAAGTTTATCTAAGAAAATTATTATTAAAATGAAATTTACCGTGAAAAAAATATCTTTATTTGCATCAATATTCAGCCTTAGCTGCGTATTGATGTCGGTGAACGCCACTGAACAGTCGTCGGATAATGGTGATACGACCAATAAAACCAATCAAGCATTGTCGAAAGTTCAGCAGCAAATAGTTGAGCAAGAAAAATCGATTAAACAAACGAGTAATAAACGCTCATCTTTAGAAAATCAATTAAGAAATGACGATATTTCAATCGCTAAAATAGTAAAGGCGATGATTAAAACCCAAGATGATTTTGAAGATACTCAGCAAACATTAAAAGAACTCGCGCAAGAAAAAATAACCTTAACGCACAAGAAACAGCAACAAGAAAAAGTGTTAGCCCAACAATTAAGAGCCGCTTATACATCGGGACATCACGACTATATTAAATTATTACTTAACCAGCAAAGCCCTGCTAGCGTAGAACGTACCGTTACCTATTATAAATATTTGAACGATGCTCGCATCAAAGAAATTGACCAATTTCAGATTGTCTTAAGTGATTTGCTCGCCGTAACGACACAACACCAAGAGCAAGCCAAAAAGTTAAATCTTATAAAACAACAACAAGCCGAACAAAAAGTCGTATTTCAAAACACTAAGCAAGAACGAAAAAACACCATTCGCGCATTAAATAAAGAACTGCTTGGTAGCAAACAGCTTTTAGCTCAATTAGTGGCAGAAGAACAAAACTTAGTGGTGGCATTACAACGAATCGCAGCATTAGCACAGCAAAGTGCAGAGTTAATTGGCCTAAAAAAATTAAAAAGAAAACTTTCTTGGCCGGTTAAAGGCAAAATTAGCCATAGTTTTGGCTCTCGTAAACAAGGTTACTTAAAATGGAAAGGTATTTTGTTAGCCGCTCCTGTTGGTAAACAAGTTAAAGCCATTCATAACGGTACGGTATTGTTTTCAGATTGGTTAAAAGGTTATGGTTTAGTCACAGTGTTAGATCATGGCGCCGGCTATATGAGCCTATATGGCTATAACCAAGCGTTATTAAAGTCAGTAGGAGACCGGGTAGAAACCGGTGAACCGATAGCGCTTGTTGGACAAAGTGGTGGGCAGAGTCAATCTGGATTATATTTTGAAATACGCAGCGATGGCCAAGCAGTAAACCCTAAAGCTTGGTTTAAATAAAGTAAAAATATAGCGCCTACTGAGTCTTATTTTTTCTGCTAATAAAACAGTCAATCCGCTGTAATTATTTTGAAATACGCAGCAATGTTCAGGCAGTAAACCCTAAAGCTTGGTTTAAATAAAGTAAAAATATAGCGCCTACTGAGTCTTATTTTTTCTGCTAATAAAACAGTCAATCCGCTGTAATTATTTCGAAATACCCAGCGATGGTCAGGCAGTTAACCCTAAAGCTTGGTTTACATGAAGATAAAAAGTTAACTTCTCCTCGATTTTAACTTTTTCTACTGATAATCTCGGTTAATAATGATGTTTTCCAAATTAAGAGTTCTTTTGCCTTTATTCCCACAACTAATTATTTTATTGACGTTACTAAGTATAACGCCTTTAGCAACAGCTAAAAACGCACAAGTTGCCATTATTATTGACGATATTGGTTACCGAAAAAGTGATGCTGCCGTGCTTACCTTACCCGGCGCAATAACCTTCGCTATTCTCCCCCATACGCCTTATGGTAAAAGACTGGCTTTAGAAGGCTATCATAAAAATAACGAAATTATTTTGCATATTCCAATGGAAGCAGAAAATGGTAAAAAGCTAGGACCTGGCGCACTAACCGTTAAAATGAATGAAGAGTCAATCCGCCATCAGTTAGCACTTGCTTTCGCTGAAATACCTTTTGCTATTGGTATCAATAACCATATGGGGAGTAAACTAACCAAACTTTATAATCCAATGATGTGGACCATGCGCTTTTTAAAAGAACGAGATTTAATTTTTGTCGACAGTGTTACTACCAACAAAACCAAAGCAGAACATATTGCCCTTCAGGTAGGCGTTCCAACAACCCACCGACAAATATTTTTAGATAACGAATTAACTACTGACTATATTGATCAACAATTTATGCAGCTTATTGAGCACGCCCAGCAATATAAATCAGTGGTGGCTATTGCGCACCCTCACCCTGAAACGATCGCTGCACTCAATCGTTTAATACCGTTACTTGCAGCCCTTGATATTGACTTAGTGCCCGTTTCATCCTTAATAGACTCACCCAAAATCCTGCAAGACCTGACCGTCATAACTGAAGACTAAAAATTACTGATTAGAACCGAGATAATCAATGTTATCTTTTTTTAGTAAGGCTAATAAATATTTAACCGGAATCGCGTATGTTATGCCACTAGGATTAGTAATAACCGCTTCCTTTGACTCCTGCACAAAAACCTTATTAATAATACCAATCACTTTTCCTGAATCAACATCATATAAAGCACTGCCACTATTGCCAGGGTAAGCGGTAGCATCAAGTTGATAAACTAAATAAGGATTACGTAACATCTTCAACATTTTAATACTTATTTGCTGAGCATTATCCACCGGGATTATCGTTGGTGTAATACTGGCAATAATACCGCGGTGGGTCACAGGGTATAGGCCTAAAACAGCGCCAATAGGAAAGCCTGTAAATGCAACATAGCTACCCTCTCGACTAAATTCTTTATTTGCAAGTTGCATCGCGGGCAGTGGCGCGCCATGGATTTTTAGTACGGCGATATCGTGCAACTGCGAACTAGCAACAATATCAGCGGTTCGCACTTTCGCCGCTTTCCCAGAGCCAGTAAACACCGCCATCTGTTGAAGAGTATTTTCATCAAGTTCTTTGGGTAAAACGTGAAAGTTGGTGACCACATAGCGGCCATTACCGATAACAAAGCCACTTCCATTCAAACTATTTTGCTGACGGCCCGATGGCGTATGAACACCAATACCCACTACTGACGGTTTTATTTTTTCAACGGTATCCGCTAAATCGGCCAGTACTGAGCTGGTATAAAAAATTAAATAAACACTTAATATTATTTTCAAATAACGCATCTTAAACCCTCCATTCATTATAAATATTATTTATCGTCAATAAGTTTACTGCGTTTTACTCGCAAAAACAGCTATGATTACTCATAATTAAAATAATTATAACAATATGTTATATCTCTGTAGGCAGCTATTTCTTAAGGTCGTTCAACAATATGACAAAAAAAACAGTAGTTCCTATCTTCGCTGGTGGCGGCACACGACTGCCGGCACATGTTGGCATCTTACATGCGCTACAAGCTTATGACATCGACTTCAATCACTTAGTAGGGGTTTCGGGTGGCAGTATTGTTAGCAGCTTATTTGCAGCTGGCTTAAGCCCAGCGGAAATTAAAGATATCGCTTTAAATACTAACTATAACAAGTTCCGAGAATTTTCATTATTAAAATTAATTCGCAACGGCGGTTTAAGTTCAGGTGACCGTTTTGAACAATGGATGGATGGCCTACTCGGTGGAAAAACATTTGCCGAGCTTGAATATAACTTACATATTGTTGCCACAGATGTCGCTAAAGGTACCCCCGTTATTTTCAACAAAGAGCTCACCCCTGATGTAAAAGTATCGCTGGCGGTACGATTCTCGATGTCTATTCCCTTAATATTTAGTTTCAAGACTTTTGGCGAACATGTCATGGTTGACGGCAGTATTTTATCTGAAGACGCCCTACATAGAGACTGGGCAAAAGACGGGACACCGGTATTATGTTTTCGCCTTAAGGGTGAGCATGAAAATAACGAAATTAATATAAAAGGTTTTTTCCCAATTTATAAGTACGTAACCCTGCTTATTCGTACCTTTATGACCACGATCTCGCGCGAATATATTAATGAAGCCTTCTGGCACAATACCGTAGTAGTTAATATTGGCAATTACTCTGCCGTTGACTTTTCCATGACAACAGAACAAAAACAAAGCTTATTTGATATTGGCTTTAAAACAGCAGAGGAAGTATTACCGATAAAACTGGGAAAAAAATAAATTTTTTAACAGTTAATAGTAATATTTCTCTGGTATTAGGTTATATTAATAGTATGTCTCGTGACGCAATGACTTCTATCACGAAATAACATGAAGACAAATGGATGAGAAAATGAGTCTAAGCAAGTTAATATTAAATTCCCCTATCATTGGCGATGTCGCAAAAAAAGTGGCGTCGTTTAAGGTCAATCATGATGCCGGAAATATTGCTGAGCATTTTACCAAGTTTCTCAAGCCACAATACGCCTCTACTAATAGCCTACGTAACGAAGTATTTAAAATTCGTCATAATGTTTATTGTGAAGAATTAGCCTTCGAAAATCAAAAAGACGATGGCATGGAAATGGATGATTTTGATTCTCACTCTATTTTCGCTCTAATTCAGCACAAACCAACCAATAATTACACCAGTTGCGTACGTATAGTTCGCTCAAGTAATGAAGATGAATTGTTACCGATTGAAAAGTTTTGTTATGACGCGATTCAAAACAAAGACTACGATCCTAAAAGATTCAAACGTGAAGAAATTGGTGAGATTTCTCGCTTGGCCGTAAAAGCTGACTTCAGACGTCGTAAATCAGATCGTTTTAAGGGTTCTGCCATTGGTGCCATTAGTGAAAGTTCATATTCTGAATCAGAACTGCGCTGCTTCCCATTTATTGCGATTGGGTTATATATGGTTGCTGGCACTTTAGCTATCGATACAGGTATAAAACATGCTTATGTAATGATGGAGCCACGTTTAGCCCGTAGTATGAAGTTTGTTGGCATTAAATTTGTACAAATTGGTGAGCCCATTGAATATCATGGCTTACGCGCTCCCTATTATATTAATGCTGAAATATTTTTAGAAAACCTAACAAGTGGCTTTAAGAGCTTGTATAAAGAAATACAAAAAGATATCCGTAGTCAGTTTTAATTAACTATTTCGAATATCTACTTTTCATAATAACATCATAGAAAATACTGGTAAAAGTAGCGAAAATAAAATGTACTTTTTCTCTTTTCGCTACTAATACAACAAACCTTCAACTATTCAGACAATTTCCTTTTTTTCTCTATTTGCTCCGCTGATACCACCGTTATTTCGCTCAATATACGTTGGGCTTCTACTCTATTATTATTTGCTAATAACGTTTCTACATAGTTTAAAGCAATATCAGTATCTTTCCCTTTAGACAAATCATAAGCTTCTTTTGCTTTTGCTAATGCTTCGACTTTATTATCTAACTTTAATAAGACCTGAGCGAAAGTATCAACGACATTCGGTATTGTCGGATTAATAGCATAGGCTTGTTTCGAATATTTCAGGGCCTGCGAATGCTTTTTGTCTTCCATATACAGCCATGATAAATTATTTAAGGCCACAATATTTTTCGGGCTAGCTTTAATAAGTCGTTCATATTCAATAATAGCTTTGTCTTTATGTTCAGCTAAATACATATTTGCTAAACTCAGGCTAACGCGAGGATCAATTTTATTTTCTATGTTTTCCTTATCAGAAAACTGCTCTAACAACTCAATAGCTTGCGATTTTTGATTATTTCCTTCCAAAGCAAAAGCTAAAAACGTCGCATTATTACTAGTAGGCCTGGCCTTATACTGCTGCTCAAGTTTAGGTATTGCATCAATAAAATTTCTTTCCAGTAAGAAAATCCTACCTTCTATTCCTGCTTTTAAATCTTCATTAACATCAAATTTTTCTAATGATTTAAACAAATCTTTCGCATCTGCTATTCCACCACTATCTAATAAAACCTGCATTTTCACCAAATTAATCATTAGATTGTTAGGATGCTTTTTAGAGGCTTCATCTAATACGCCCAATGCTCTGTCAGGAAATTTTTTGCTCGTCCAATAATTTGCTAATAAAAAGGCAGGTTCAATATGATAAGGATTATTCTTAAACCACTTATCTAAAATTGAATAGACATCTTTAGCATCTGGCTGTTTAGCATTAGCCATAAGTACTAACTGCCAATAACGTTTTGGGGTTCTTCCACTTAATTGATAACCGTTCAATATCGTACTAGCTTGCCTAAATTGATCTAACTGTATAAGAGCTTCGGCTAATAGCATTCCATGTTTAACATTATCGGCATTACTTTTTTGAGCCTGAGCAATCACCTCTAAGCCTTCTTCATTTTTGTGAAACTCAAAGTATAGGCGAAGTACTTCAATATTATTCGGATGTGCTTTAAGTGCCTGCTCTGTCAATAACGTAGCTTGTTCGGTATCTTTTTGATAAGCAGCCAACTTTATAATTTCAGTTAATGCGTACACATTATTAGGCTCTAATGCTAGGCTTTTCTCTAATGCAGCCTTTCCTTCCTCAAATTTATTATTTTTGAATAAGATTCTCGCTTGTAGATTATGTCCCCCTGCTTTATTTGGGTATAACTCCAACCACTTGTCTGCAATTTTAGTAGCTCTAGCCAAGTTTCCAGACTGAATTGAAGCAAAGGCCAGTGCAAGCTCTGCTGAAATCAATTCAGGGTCTTGCTGTAAAGCTAATTCTAATTTTTCAATGCCAGAAGGATCGTTCATCATTAGTTTTAAAATACCGGCTCTTGCAACTTCTTCAGCCGTCATATCCTCTGCACTAGAGGCATAATTAGCCATTTCTTGTGCTTTTTCGTAAGCCCCTACTTCTAATAATTCATAGCTTAATGTAGATAAAAACTGTGCGTTTTCTTTATTATTTGAGTCGTAACCATTTAGTGTTTCACTAATATCATCAATCAAACCTAACTGTAATTGACTTAACGCAAGCATTCTTTTGACCGGATGCTCTGCGGGTAAATATGAGATCAAATCTTTCAGATGAAGATGGCTTTGCTCATAGTTTTGCAAATAAAAAGCACTTGCCCCGGCAACTAATTTCAAACTAAAAGAATTAAACCCTGAACTTAACGATTGATTAGCAAGAACGTTTGCCGTTTTGTAGTCTTTATTTTCAAAGCGTGCCATCGCCTTAATATATTGTAAAAAAGGTTGAGTCGGAATTCTTGCTAAAATAACATCAGCAATGGCTTCAGCCTCATCATATTGGCCATTTTTGATGAGTGAATCAGCGATAAAAAATTGCACTTTACCTGAGTTAGGTTGTAATACTTGATATTGCTTAAAGCTATCAACAGCTAAAGCATAGTTATTTTCAACCGTCGCAATCTGACCTTGTAACATAAGTGCATCAGCGTTGTTTGGCGTCGCGTTTAAAATTCGCTTAACAAGTGCACTTGCATGCTCAATTTTTTGTGTTGAAAAGGCTAAATAAGCATTCGCTAGCAGACTGTAACCATCAGAGCGAAAAAGAGAAAGTGTCTCGTCAACTGTTGCCTGGGCAAGCTCATTTTCCCCAGACCTCAATGATGCTAAAGTTTTATAGGCGAGGTATTGAGTATTTGGCTTTGATAAAGACTTTTCGTGTATTTCAAGCGCTAAAACATCGTCATCAGATTCTGTCAATATATAGGCTCGAGCTAATAAAGGTAGAACTTTATCGAGGTCATATTTTAATGTATTGGCACGTTCTAACTCTTTTACTGCATTTTCAGCATCTCCTGCGCTCAGATATAACTGGCCTAATAAGAATCTAGCATGTGCATTTTTACCATCAACTTTCAGTGCATTTTTTAATGAAATAATTGCGGTGTTGTTTTCCTTTGCTAAAATTGAACTCTCTGCTTTAGCGATATATGTTTGTGCCGACTCAGTGTCAGAACATGCAGATAAAACCATAACAACACTTATACATATTATCGACTTTAAAAATTTCATTAAACTTCCTGTATCTTTTTGCTAGATTAAATACTTACATATGATAATAAAGCATTAAGTCATCTTTTTATATGAAATATAAATCATTACAACATATACAAAGTATAATAAGGTTGGATATTTGTAACATGACTTACTGGATACAATTTAATTTCTTCGGCTATTCACATAATTACAAATTTTAAAGGTATATAGAATGTTTAACTATGAAAAAGCTTTTTCTAGAAACATTGGTTGGGTTACTGAAGATGAGCAACAAATTCTTCGTGGGAAAAACGTAGCTATAGCTGGCGCTGGTGGCGTAGGCGGAGTTCATCTTCTGACTTTAGCCAGACTGGGTGTTGGAAATTTTCACATTTCTGATTTCGATGATTTTGAAGTACATAATTTTAATCGTCAATCGGGCGCTTTCATGTCAACTTTAGGAGAACAAAAAGTTGATGTAATGGAACGAATGACCCTCGACATCAACCCTGAAGCACAGATAAAGTCTTTTCCGGAAGGTATTTTTGAGCATAATGTAGATGAATTTCTAGAAGGTATTGATTTATATGTTGATGCATTAGATTTTTTTGCTTTGGAAGCTCGAAAAACAGTGTTTAAAAAATGTTATGAAAAAAACATCCCAGTAATTACAGCTGCACCTCTTGGAATGGGAGCTGCTTTCTTATGCTTTCTGCCTGGAAAAATGACTTATGAAGAGTATTTTCGTTTTGAAGACAAACAAACTGAAGACGATCAACTCATTCAATTTTTAATCGGTTTATCTCCAGCCATGTTACAGCGCTCATACCTAGTAGATGAAAGCCAAGTAAGCTTTAAAGAAAAACGCGGCCCTTCTACACCTATGGCAGTTAACCTTTGCGCGGGTATTGCTGAAACTTATGCACTTAAAATATTACTGAATCGTGGTGAAATAATCGCTGCACCCCACGGTCTTCATTTCGATGCTTATCGCAATAAATTCAAGAAAACGTGGCGACCATTTGGTAATGCAGGCTTAATGCCAAGGATAATGTTTCACATGGCCAAAAAAATTGTAGAAAAATAATTTTGTTTCTATTATGACTAGATAAAACAATTAAATATTGTCAAAATCAATTACTATTAATTGAATAACGATAAGTAAAGTAGGTATCGTTTCAAAATACAACTAAACATTAGGCGTAGTTAATAATGCCTAATTTAACGTTTAAAAATAAGATTAAAGGGAAATAATGAAAGTCACTGTATTTGGTATTGGTTATGTTGGCTTAGTCCAAGCAGCCGTTTTAGCGTCCGTAGGGCATGATGTAGTTTGTGTTGATATTGACCAAGCTAAAGTTGATAACCTTAAAAAAGGTTTAATTCCAATTTATGAGCCAGGCTTAACACCGCTAGTAGAAGAAACCTATAAAAGTGGATTATTAAACTTTACTACCGATGCAAAAGCAGGAGTTGAACACGGCGATGTACAATTTATTGCCGTAGGAACACCTCCCGATGAAGACGGTTCAGCTGATTTAAAATACGTATTAACCGTAGCTGAAACAATTGCGACTTATATGACTGACGCTAAAATAGTTATTAACAAGTCAACGGTGCCTGTTGGCACTGCTGATAAAGTAACAGCTAAAATAACGGCAGTGCTATTAACAAGAAATACTGATCTTAAATTTAATGTCGTGTCAAACCCTGAGTTTTTGAAAGAAGGCGCTGCTGTAAGCGACTGTAAAAAACCAGACAGAATAGTTATTGGAACTGATAGCGAAGAAGTAAAAGAAACAATGAGGGAATTATACGCACCCTTCAATCGTAACCATGAACGTATCATATTTATGGATGTTCGCTCTGCCGAATTAACCAAGTATGCTGCAAATTGTATGCTAGCAACCAAAATCAGTTTCATGAATGAAATGTCTAACTTAGCAGAATTGTTGGGTGCAGATATAGAAGCAGTTCGACACGGTATAGGATCAGACGCTCGTATAGGTTATCAATTTATTTATCCTGGATGTGGTTATGGTGGCTCTTGTTTCCCTAAGGACGTTCAAGCCTTAGTTCAAACCGCAAATAAAGTAAATTACAAACCGGTATTATTAGAAGCAGTAGAGTCGGTAAACTTCCATCAAAAGAAAAAGCTATTTACACATTTACATAATCACTTCTCTGGAGACTTAGCTGGAAAAAACATCGCCATTTGGGGTTTGTCATTCAAACCACAAACCGATGATATGAGAGAAGCTCCTGCAAGAGAGTTAATGGAAGCGCTATGGCAAGCTAATGCAAATGTACAAGCGTATGATCCCGAAGCAATGGAAGAATGCCAACGAATTTATGGTACACGTAATGATTTAACCTTAGCCGGTACAAAAGAAAGCGCGTTAAAAAATGCCGATGCACTCGTTATATGTACTGAATGGAGCCAATTCAAAGCGCCAGATTTTGACACGATAGCCCAACAACTTAAGAATAAGGTGCTTATAGATGGTAGGAACTTATTTGAGCCAAGCTTAATGAAAAAAAGAGGTTTTACTTATTATGCTATTGGCCGTGGCGAAAGCGTTAAAATGTAAAAATACTAAAAAGGACTAAGCCAGTTATTTTTCTCACCGTCTTAATCCTAGTTCATTCTGTTTATCATTTAAATTACCAAGATTATATTAGTCTTATCGGTTATGACAATATATAGACATTGAAACACTGTCAGATATTTTTACAATCATGAACTACCCGCAAAAACAGAAAATAACAAACCATTGTATAAAAAGAAAAAAATAAACATGGCACAGGAGGTGCATTGTATATTTTAAGAGCTTAATAATAGAATTTAATAACATCAAGGATAGTAAAAATGAACTTAATGAAAAAATTATCAATTAGTCTAATTGCATCAACAATGTGTTTTACAGCTAGTGCATCATTTATGACAATTGAAGGTACAGGTGGATTCACTACAGCGACCGATGGATCAGGAAACCCAATTACGATAGTTGACACTGCTACAACTTCAACTATTTCTTGGGGAGAGCCAGTAAATGTAGATCAAAGCTCTCTTGAACTAACCGATATGGCAGCTCAAAGTATAGACCTTTTAAATACTGGTTATTTATTGTCAACTTTAACTCACTTTAATAATGAAGTGAATGGTGGTCTATCTGTATACTTAGCCAATGCTATTATTTCAGGTCAACTGAATATGACAGGAATGTTTTTCGGTTCTCCTGCTGATATACAGATTACAGTACCAACTCAGTTCAATATTGATTTTCTTGAGACCACTAATGGCCAATTTAATTTAGGTTATTGTGATAATTTAGTTAATGATGGCGATAACGATGAAGATGGCATTGATGGCGGAGATGGACATTCACATGTATCTTACTGTGATGATCGTTTCGACTATACTATTGATGGTGCAAGTTTTCCTATAGGCATTCCATTAATTATATCTGGAATTGATTACATGTTAAGTGTATATGCAACTACTGATGCTGAAGGCCTAGTACTTGTACCTGATAATAGATTTTGGACTCCAGAAGGTCAAGACACAACTATTTATACGTGGGCAAATTTAGCAAAAGTGCCAGAGCCAGCATCAATTGCTATTTTGGGACTTGGGCTTTTAGGTTTAGCTTCTTCAAGAAAACGCAAGTCTTAATTAATAATTTAGACTTCTTATAAATATAAGTACTTGATAAAAAGCCAGTTGATTATCAATTGGCTTTTTTGTAATTGTCGTTTAAATAATTTCATGTATTATGTCTGTATTATACCTTAAGTAATTTAAAGGATTAAAATGAAGAATATAATCAGATGTGTATTTATTGCTACCTTGGTCTTATTTATAACAAGCTGTAATAAAATATCTTCAAGCGAAAGACTCAATAACGCACAGCAAGAATATAAGAATCACAATTATCCAGCGGTAATTATTCTGCTAAAGAACTTTATTAGAGACAAACCTAATAATAAAGAAGCTCGTATTTTGATGGCTAAAAGCCATTATCAACTAGGTAACTTTCTGGATGCCGAAAAGGAATACCTCAGAGCCATAGATTTGGGAGTTAATATAGAAGAAATATCCTATTTCTACGTTACTACACTTTATGCAATTGAAGACCATATAGGTGTTACCAATTTTTGGGAACAAAATATCTCTATACTTACAAATCGACAAAAAGCCGATATCGCCCCGGTAGTTTCTTTAGCCTACTTACATCAAACTAGCTCGCAAAAAAGTTTTGAAGTTGCAACAAAAGGTAAAGATATAGCTTCCGATTTAAATAACCCTGAATTAATAATGTTGAACACAGCTATAGCTAATAGCTATATTAAACCAGCTAACATTGACAACACTATAAAAGAACTAAAAGTAGCCTGTGAATCATATCCAACTCGCTGGGTAATATGTGAGCTTCTTGCAAATGCTTTATTTTCAGAAGATAAATTTAGTCAATCCGCCGAAGTATTAAAAAATATCATAGCGAATAAACCTAATCATACAATGTTGGTGATAAAACTAGCTGATAGCTATGTTAGAGCAGAAAATACAGACAAAGCATGGGAACACATCAATGCTTTACTTAAAATTCATCCGAAGCAGCCATATATAAATTTACTCGCTGCAACTATTGAATTAAAAAAAGAAAACTTTATCAAAGCCCTAAATCATATAAACACATCAATTAACTCAGGTCTTGTAAACCCACAAACTAAATTAATAGCAAGTTTAGCGCATTATCATTTAGGGAACGATGAACAAGCGCTATTTCACCTGCAGAGCTTAAAAACTGCTAATCCAAACAATGCTTTAGTCACAAGATTATATGTTGCAATTCAATTACGAATGGGTGATGCCGACTCCATTAGCACTGCATATTCGCAAGCAGCAGCATCAGAAGAAAATTCTGAAATATTTGCTCTTGCTAGTTTAGCGTTATTGAAAGCTGGAGATTCAAAAAAATCAGCCAGACTTATAAAAGTAATAGACACCAGCTTAATTACCAATCAAAAAATATTAAACAGTATCAGTCTTGCAAAACTTGCAAGTGGTGACACAAGTGGAATAAAAGATATTGAAAAGTCATTGAATAATTTAGTTAAAAATAATGCAGCTAAAAATGAAATATCCAATGTTAAATTTTTACTTATTTCTTCATTATTAGCGAGTGGTGAAAATAAAAAGGCTATTGAGTATGTTAACAACTGGAGTGCTAGATTTCCTAATGAGGTAGAAAATAAACTTTTATTAGTTGAAATTGAGAAAAAAAGTAATAATAAGAACAATGTAAAAATCGAAAGTCTTTATAAAGAGGTTATTACTCTTGAGCCTGGCCATGAAGCTGCAAATGTTTTTTTTGGACAAAAAAGTATGTCTGATGGTGAGTTTGAAAATTCATCAAAGTTTTTTCACCAAGTAATAAATAATAATAGGTTTAACTTTATTGCTATACGAGGATACATATTCTCGCAAGATAAACTTAATAACCGCCCTCAAACTCTAATTTATTTAGAAGGCCTATACCCGAGTTATGAAGTTGACTTGCAAGAAAGAATTGCTCTAGCACAATTATACTTATTCACAGAACAACCCAAAAAAGCAACAGTATTATTAAAAAAAATCACAGAACCAAATAAAACATTTAAAACGAATATGTTACTTGCAGAAGCTTACATTCAAACAGGGAATTTTGTTGATTCGATTGATATTTATAAAAAAAGTTTAACAAATAGAAGTCCTGATAGACAATTAATTGCAAAGCTAGCAATTGCTTACGAGATGTCAAATAACTTAAATGAAGCCGTCAAGGTATTTGAAAAACTGAAATCAGATTATCCATCTAACACTCAAATAGGCCTTGTGCTTGCCAATTTCCAATTATTCGTCAATAAACAGGCCGACACTATTTTGTATATTGAATCTTTAACTGATGAGCAGCAAAGCCATCCAGCTATAATAGGACTCAGAGGAAAAGCATATTATTTTTCAAAGCAGTATGCTAAAGCGCTACCGTTTCTCAAAGATAGCTATATTAAAACAGCTAACAAAAAGTTAATGCCATTTATTTTTGATAGTAAAATAAAACTTAACCAAGTTAATGATGCATTAGCAGAAATGGGGAAGCATTTAGCCAATAATCCCGAGGATATAACGAATAGAATTTATTATGCTACTGAACTTAATAAACACGATCAAACGAGAGCAATTAACCAATATGAACAAGTCATTTTAGCCGACAAATCTAATATATTGGCTCTTAATAATCTGGCATGGTTACTTTATGAAACAGGTAGTCTACCAGAAGCTAAAAAGTACATTGATCGGGCAATTAAAATAGCACCAAATAACTCAGAAGTTATTGATACAAACAATAAGATCAAACAAGCTCTTAATAGATAAATTATAATTTAAGGTTTTAATCAAGTGCAAAAAAAGCATAGCATAAATAATAGCTCTTTAACTATTGATGTTGAAGAATACTTTCAAGTTGAAGCATTTGCAAATAATATAAAAAGGTCTGAATGGGTAAATTACCCAAGTAGAATTGAATATCAAATGCAAATGCTACTAGATGTGCTTGAAGAAACCAATGTTAAGGCGACATTTTTTATATTAGGCTATATAGCTGAAAGGCACCCTGAGTTGATAAGGCTAATAGCCGAAAAAGGTCATGAAATTGCCAGCCACGGTTTTAATCATCAGCATATAACAAAACAAAATCAGAAAACGTTTTCAAGTGACATTATGCAAGCAAAGCTATTACTTGAAGACATTATTTCGGCGCCCGTACAAGGTTATAGAGCACCTTGCTTTTCAATTACCGCAAATAACCATTGGGCTCATGATGAAATAGTAAAAGCAGGATATCTATATAGCTCAAGCACTTACCCCATAGCCCATGACTTTTATGGTGTACCTGATGCACCAAGAACTCCTTATTACTTAGAGAATGGGCTTTTAGAGATTCCAATTTCTACGGCTAAATATGGGAAAAAAAATTTTCCGGCAGGGGGTGGAGGTTACTTTCGGTTATTACCGTATTTCATTTTTTCAAAAATACTGAATACATCTCAAAAGCAATTAGACTACATTAATTTCTATACTCACCCTTGGGAATATGACCCCAAACAACCAAAGATAGAAAGCAATGTGAAGTCTAATTTTCGTCATAGAATTAATCAAGGTACGGCTTTAAATAAATTAAAAAAACTCTGTAAAGCTTATAGATTTGATACGTTAGCGAATATACACCTGATGAAGGACTACCCTAATCTAGGTAAATGGACCAACATTGCATTGGGTAACTCTAAAGTATGAAGCCCCATTTAATAAGAGCATATTCTTACCCTGTACTTACCTTAGTTTTTTTGGCTGCTATAAGTTTAATTTTTACCAATACAGCTGGTTCTTACATTGAAAAGTGGAGTAAATTTGATGAATCTTTAGGCCATGGGTTTTTAATTTTTATGGTTGTAGTTTTTGAAATTATAAAATCATCAAAAGACTATATTCCTAAAATAGAAACGAAACGGCATTTTTTACTAATTGGCATTATTGCCTTAGCCTTTGCTCACGAAATTTCTGCCTTTTGGGGTATATTGATATTTCAACAAATCTGTTTTTATTTATTGTGGATAACAACTATTGGCTATGCTCTAGGTTTAAACTACCTTAAGCATATATCTTTTCCCTTAGTTTTTTTCCTATTTGCGGTACCATTTTGGGAGTTTTCAAATACATTTTTTGTTGATTTAACAACTCAGGCAGTAACATTCTTTCTAGGTTTTAGTGACTTAACAGTTTATATCCATAAAAACTTTATTGAAACCCCTTACGGTATTATAGAAGTTGCAGAAGGTTGTTCTGGGATTCGTTATTTTCAAATTGCTTTCGCTCTTGCTGTATATGCTGCCCATGACGAACCCCTTTCATACCGTTTAAAATTCCTAATTATTATTGTTGGAATATCATTAGGTATTATTACTAATTGGATAAGAGTGTTAGCCTTGATCTATATTGGGTATTGGAGCGAAATGACAAGCCCGTTAATGAAAGAACATGATACTTACGGTTTCCTTCTATTTTTCGTAGTTATCAGTAGTGTAATTTTTCTCTTAAATTTTTTACGAAAACACTACACATTAAAGACAAAAGCGTTAGAAAGTGTAGTATCTACGAATAAAATTCACTTCATCTTACAGCAAAGTATCATAAAACTATCATTGGTTATAATTTGTTTAATAAGCTCTTTATTGTTGATTAATAAACATCAACCTACAACAACTCAAAAAATAAATAACGCCAGCCCTCAAACAGAAAAGTTATTGTCCTTATTTGGTAAGTTTACTGAAAGTACAAAAGAAATTTCGTTCTATGGGGAACAATGCTTACTTATTAATAGAGTCTACGACTTTACATCTAGTGGAAGTAATATATTTCCTTATAATGCGATATATAATAGAAAAAACTTTAAGCTGTTGAATCAAAGGTATAAAAACATTAATATTAATGGTGAGGATTTTGATGTAAACGAAATCCACCTTAGATCTGTATTCAAGAGGAACTCATTCTCCATGTATTACTGGTACGAATACTCAAATTATAAAATACAAAACAAATATTTAGCAAAGCTATTTGAGATTAATTACCTAATCAATAGCTCTAAAAAAATGTCTCTAAAAGTCATCCAGTGTAATTGATCTGTGTCTAACAATAGCAACGCCAGAATATATCAAGGGAGTAATAAATATGAGAGCGTCTATTATCAGTGTGTGGTGCATAATATTAATAAACTTCTTTGTAATGGCGTGTAATGATAACCTAACGTCAACGAAGAAAAGCTTAATAAAAGCTAAAAACGTTCAAAAAACATCTAACCTAAAGTCAACTTTAAAGGTATGGCATCGAGATTCTCACCCCAGGGTTCTATTAGATAAAGAGCGCTTACAATTAGTCATTCATCGAATGTATGGCTACAATGCACGTGAACCTTTCTCTGGATGGTTTAATCTTTTAAAAACAAGTGAAGATAATGGAAATGAAGTAGATTTAGTATCATTATCTCTCATTTATCAGTCCACGAAAAATCCTATCTACAAGAAAAAATTCCTCGATAGACTTCCAAAAACAGGTGTTCCTAACCTAACTGAGCTGTATGCGATTGACATAATGTTCGATGATTTAGCCGATGAGACCAAACATTTAATTATGCGTCGTGTAGCCGATAGTAAAAATCCATGGTATAGCTCCTCTATCCAAGAATCCCAAGGAAAAAAGAGAGCAAAGTGGGGTTATCACGACGCTTATAAAGTAGCACCCGCGTTTGCTTACGCTGCGATTTTTATAGATACTGAGCTTGAAATAAATAAAGATAAAACGATCTTCCCTTTCGATGCAAAGAACTACCTTGAGGTGGTTGATCAACAACTTTCAGCAGATGGTCATTTTCAGAATATAGAAAACCGAATATCGGGTGATCCAAAATTTAATGGAGCCCTACCAGGTAAGAAAGGTGGAATGTATGATAATACAGGCTATGACTCATCCGAAGAAGCATCAAGCATTTATCTATTTCTCCAGCACTATGTATTGACAGGCCAAGATAAATACCAAAATGCAATGCATGAAAAGTATAGAGCAGATTTTTATCAACATTTATTAGTACCATTTACACAAAGAGACATAAAAAGAACTCAGTGGTGTCGGAAAGCTGAGACGTCTTACCGCACCACGGCACAAATTTGGAATACACAAACAAGTTCAGTTTCACAACCTAATAAAAATACAACAGCTGTCACTGCATTTCTTTATCAAGATCCGAAGATGCAATACTTTGTCAAAAATGGCATTCAAAAAGAGTTATGTGGCGCTCCATACAATGGGTTATTTTGGGAGTTAATCTATTATGATGACACGCTAACCTATTCACCTCCCAAGGATCAATTAGAAACGTCAGCATATTTTAGTGGCCCAGGTATTGTTACTATGCGTTCTAGCTGGGACAAAGATGCAACGTTTGGTGTATTTATGGCTGGGGAAGGTATTAGTAGAAGATACGAAGATGCAAATTCATTTCTAATTAGTCGAAAAACAGAGGTCATCCCTCATGGCGGTGCTAGAATTAGATTTAATGAGGATAATATGAATCATTTCTGGTACCACATAAGGTCTGCATCAAAAAACACGCTAAAAATAATAGATCCTAATGAAAGTTATGACATATTAACAGATGGCTCGATTGGGCCAATATATTCAGGGACGAAATTGGTTTCAACTGACAATCTAGGTGGCCAAATATTTGAAACAATTCCTTCATCTAAAAACGGTTGTTACAATGTATATCAAAGATGTAATAAAGGAAAAACACGTAATGGCGATGCATTTCCTCTTGGTATATACGAAACAGCAAACATCATTAAATATGAACATAAAGAAGGGAGTTACACTTATTCTGTAGGCGATGCCAGCGCAGCCTATAGTAAAAAAGTTGAATATTTTGAACGCGAATTTTTATTTATTAATCCTGATATTTTTGTCATATTTGATCGTGTGAAATCAATTAACCCAAGTTTTAAAAAAATATGGACAATTCATACCGTTGACCAGCCTGTTGTTAATTCGCCCTATACTCATAGAGCTATGGGTTTATCTCGTTATAAAGACTTCAAAACAGCTAGTATTTCACATCCTAAAAATCACACTTACATAGACACATTATTACCTAAACAGAACATTGCTACTATTCGTGGTGGTGACACCACTTTAATTTTAAAAGATAAGCTTGAAAGCATCAGACCGGTAGATTTAGATATTCCAAGGTGGTTAGAAGTCTTTGTATTAGGTAATGATACAATAGGCTCATTGATTATCACTGGGGAAACGAAAAACGAAAAGAATAGCAGAGAAGTAATTACTTTCGATGGAAAAAAGCAAACCTATGCGAAAGGAAATCCGACGTATATCACCCGTAATCGTTTACATGATGAAAAGGCCCTATGGAAAGAAAACCAATGGCAAGGTTATCAACTAACTTACATGTATAGTCAAGAGAGCTACACTACAATTATTCAAGGAAACTCTAAAAATGAATTGTTTGGTGAATTTATACCTACAGCAAGTTATAAATATTCAATTGAAAGACCTTTTGCAAATACCTATAAACATTGGAAAAAAATTAATAAAATTACAACAAATGACATGGACATTAATGAAATTAGGGTCACTGTACCTCATTACTTTGACACGGTTGATTCAACAGGTCATTTACACTCATTTGCCCCTCATACCGACTTCATAGATGATAAGTACCAAAAAGAACCTAATATAGGGCAATGGACAATGGATATTCAAGCGAGCGAACCTAAATTACTAGACAACTTTGCTCACGTCATTTCTCTTAAAGATCCAAATGATAAAAAACCTAAGACAGCTTTAGTCGAGAGTTCAAATGCTTTTGGAATCGTCGTAAATAATTATTTAGCCATATTTTCGAAGGATAATACACAAATAGAAAATTTAACAATGGAACTCAATGATACAACCGAAGAAATATTAATCATAAACCTAATTCCTAATGCACTATATAACTATAAATTTGACAAAAAAGGAGATAAAAAATTAATGCTTAGCTTAGGTATTAATCATAATACATCAGGAAACAACAAGTCTTCACCTATGGGCCTTATCAAGCTAAATGTTGACCAATAAGGCAGCGAATATAAACAACCTCATATATTTTTTGCTAATTATAGGGATATTCTTATTATTTTTCGTCGACGGACCAACAACTTACCACAATAAAGTATTATTATTATTTTGGAATAATGGACATATTCTTTTTTTCGCTAGTTTGACCACTATATTCCACTCAAAGTTTGATAATAACTTTAGGTTTTCCCCTTATATATTATCGTTTATTATTCCTATTATATTCGGCGTTATTATAGAGTTAATACAGAGTAAAATAGGTAGAAACGTTGATTGGAACGATGTATACCTTGGTTTCTTGGGCGCGTTACTTATAAACTCCTGTTACTTTGTTAAAAGAAAGGCTAATGCCACTTCATTAATATTATTACTCATTCCTATTATTTTAATTATAGGACAACAAAAGTCGTTATTTTCCGCCATTAAAATGGAATACTTGATCAATGCTAGATTACCTGTTCTAGCCGCTTTCGATTCAGATGATGATTTGAATAACTGGACGGGTGAATCACTATCGATTTTAAAAATAGATCAAATCAGTTCAGGTAAGGTACTAAAAGCTACACTGATAGCAAATCAACAATATACGAACTTGACCTTAAATAATTTTCACAAGGACTGGGAGGGGTATCATACTCTTAATATTTCAGTATATTTAGAAGGTAATGACAATGTTAAATTATGCATAAAAATAACCGATATGATTAATGACATAGGTAACCAAACCTATGACGATCGTTTTAACTATTGCACCTTATTAACACCTAAAACAAATAATATTGTTATTCCGGTAAATGATATTAGAACATCTCCTGAGTTAAGATATTTAGATATTACAAACCTGAGTCAAATAACATTTTTTGCTATGAATTTATTGTCAAATAAAACAGTTTATATTAGGGCGATAGAACTGCAGTAATTGTAAAAGTAATAAGGGTAAATACCTTAAAGGTTATCGACTAATTGTAAACGTCTGGCGAAGTGCAACTAGCCTTGCTTGAAGTTCCAAGGTAGCAGATGAGTAAGGCTATCAGACTTGTTAGCAAGTTCATCTAGACAAACTTGTAAGTAGTTGTCGACCAGCAAACCGTTGGTTTTTACAGTTACGATAATGCTATAGAGTATTGCGCTAGCGGATTCACTTATTCTTGTAATCTACAAATAGCTAATAATTTCTTTTGCTATTGGTAATGCCCCTAAAACGGATAAATGATCATCATCAAAATAGAGCGGAACACCATGTCTTACAGACCAACAATAGTATTTATCACAATTGTATCCTGAAGGATCTATAAATTTAATATTATTTGAATATTTTGTTTCACTAAAATAATTTAAAATAAATTCATTTCTTTTTAGATAATAATCTTTGCTAGTTCCTATGATGTTATTAACATCTTCTCCCTGTCTATAACTTATCCTTAATAGTGTATTTATTGGGCTACCTAATTCTGGTATAGGTTTAATAATGAATACATTTTTTTTGTTTTTTGACATTATTTCAATTAACTGGGCTAAAGAGTCGATCATTTCTTTTCTTTTTAAGTTATCTTTAGAGTTTATTTGAGGAAGGTTTGGGTAACTAGATAATTGATCCCCAAATAAAGCAGCACTATATCTATAACCGATTACAATATTTTCGATTTTCTGATCATTTAATATGCTATCAACAGAATCATTTGTCCATCTGGCACAATTACTAACTTCTTTATTCTGTTTAAAAGATGGAGTACAACCAGAAAAGCTAAAATGCTTAATACCTTGTCCTATTTTATCTAATTCTTGCGCTAAGGCATATGCAAGTTCCACCGTATGACTATCCCCAATAACAGCCAAACGAACATCACCATTAAAATAAGTACATGCATTGCTTGGCTCAGTATAATTATCACCACCAGTATGACATTTAGTTCTATAAGGGCTTGGAGCTATATTTTTTGTAATCGGTAAAAGTTTATCAGAAGAAATAGCAATAGCACCATCAGTATGATGCACATAAAATGATACCCCAGCAATAAAATAAATCATTAATACAGGAGCGCATTTATAGGTAATGTGTTTATAACTAAATAAATTATTAAATTGAATTTTTTCAATAAATCGATAACTTAAGTAACCTAAAAATACAGACAGAAACATCCCGATTATTATCCAATAATCTGGTAAGGAGTAATAATAGATAAATACAACTAAAGGCCAATGCCATAAATAGATTGAATATGACCAAGTCCCTATTTTCTGAAAAATGTAATTTCCAGTAAAAAAACTATTTTCGTTTTGAGACTGGATAATTAAATAAGCTCCAAATACAGGAAAAAAGGCTAAATAGCCTGGCCATGGTGTAGATTGTGAAATAAAAAAATAAGACCCTAATATCAATAAAATTCCGATTATTTCTGCACGTTTTTTACTTTGTCCTACAAATGTTAAGGGATATAGGTACGCAACGCCTCCAAGTAACATCTCCCAAATACGAGATGGCAGTAGATAATACGCACCCGATGGCCATTTATAAGTAAAGTATATGCACAAGATGAAGCTTGTGATTGTGCCAATCAAAATTAGTAACTTCAAATATTTTATTGAGATTAATTTATGTAATAAAAATAAGACTAACGGATAAATAATATAAAATTGCCATTCAACAGATAGTGACCAAGTGTGTAGTAACCATTTGTCATGAGAAGCCGAATCAAAATAACCAGACTCTGACCAATAAAGTATATTAGAAAAAAAACCTATACTACCAACTACGTGCTTCCCTAATTCTTTATATTCGTTTGGGGTTAATATGATCATTCCCATTAATAACAAAAAAATACAAAGTAAAGCCAACGCAGGAATAATTCGATTAGCCCTAGCTACATAAAACTTAAGGACTGAAAAATCATTCAACTCTAAACTTCTGAAAATAATGCCAGTCATTAGAAATCCAGAAATGACGAAGAATACATCTACACCAGCAAATCCACCTTCCATCCATGTTGGTTTAAAATGAAAAATAACGACTGCAATTACAGCCAAAGCTCTTAATCCATTAATATCTTTTCTAAACATATGTGATTCTCTTGACTGCCTAACTGTTTCATAAATACTAATTCATTTACGGTGTTTTTCAAGACAGTTGTCGCCTAAATTGTTAAGCAGCTTCTTTGTGTTGCTCTGGATTTAACTCCACAGCGCCTATTGGCTGCCAGTTTCGCTCTTCTTTTGACCATCGCTCTGGATGTTCATTTCTTTTTGTCTGATATAACACTTTTCGCTTCGCTAGTATCTCAACATCCAGACCATCATGTCTCTGGCATGGCGTCACAAACTTGATCCTGCTATGGCGATGCTCATTGTTGTACCAATAAACAAATTCTTTTACCCATTTCCTAGCTTCATCTAACGATTTAAAACCTTCGCTAGGCCAACGAGGATGATACTTTACCGTTCTAAACAGTGATTCTGAGTACGGATTATCGTTACTTACCCTTGGCCGACTACGTGAGGTAACAACACCTAAATCGTACATCTTAGCTCGCATCGTCAAGCTCTTCATCGGTGCCCCATTATCAGAGTGCAACACTACGTCTTTCTTCAAGCATTTCTCTGCCCAAACACTACGTTCTAGTAGTGCTGCCGCTTGCTCACCTGTTTCGTTGTAGTGAACTTCCCAGCCGACTACTTTACGACTGTATATATCTTCAATCATGTACAGGTAATAGTGTTGACCTATTACCGCTGTAGGCATGTAACTGATATCCCAACTCCACACTTCATTCTTCTTTTTAGCGGTATAACTTGTTGGTCTTTTATGGATGTTTCTTGGCTTAGCTTTACCTCGGTGGTGCAGCATATTCTCAGCATGCAATACACGATAAAAGCTCGACTCAGAAGCGATATATTCACCTCTGTCAGCGAGTATCGGTACAATTTGGCTTGGCGGTAATGAAGCAAACTCTTCGCTGTTACAAACATCAATCACTGCTTGTATTTCAGCTTCACTCAGTTTGTTCCCAGGCTCTGGCCTAATGGCTGTGGGTCTTTTATCTTCACCAATAGCACCATCAATACGCCAACGTTGTAGCGTTCGAGTTGAGAAACCAATAACTTCACAGGCCTTATCTTGTCTCGCTCCCGACGCTACAGCGGTACTGACCAACTGTGCATGCTTTTGCCTATCGGTCAGCGAAATTAGCTGTCCTCTTTTTCCTTCCAATAGGCATCGAACTTTTTTCCTAATACAAGCAATGCGGCAGTCTCTGCTAAGGCTTTTTCTTTTCTGCGTAACTCACGTTCTAACGCTTTAATACGATTTTTGTCAGACTTTTGCTCAGGTAGTCTTTACTCTTTTTACCTGTTTAGTCATTGTATTTCCTGCGATACAAGCGAGTTTCCATCCTTTGATTTGTTCAGGATACAAACCTTTCACTCGACAATACTCACTTAACTCAATTTCCGATAGTGTGGCTGTTTCCAACACAACTGAAAATTTTTCCTCACTTGACCACTTATCTGATGAACTTACTTTTGTCACGCTTAAACCTGAGGTATTAAATTGCTTTTGCCAACTATACAGGGTTGAGATGTTTATGCCTTCTTGCGTTGCAAACTTTCTAACTGATAAACCACTTTGACTGAGCTTGCTTAATATTGTTTCTTTAAATTGACTTGAATACCTTTGATAATCCACTTAATTAAACTTACCGCCCTCTGTTTATTTATAAAATTAATTGAGGCGACAACTATCCTGACACAGGGGGTTTAGCTGGGTTTATTCATTTAAACATATTAGCTTTGTTTAAAGTCACCACGAAGAAGATCAGTAACTGACCATAAAAAGGCTACTGTAGAAGAAAAATTGTCTGACATAGATGTTTACCCTGAAATAGTTAAGTTTTCCGTCACTTTTGGCTCCTGCTAATAGTTACTGTGGCAGTAACTTAAGAAAATTATTTCAATTCAGGTTAATTTATCACACTACTGGAAGTTATAAAGTTGTACATAATCTAATACAGTGTCTTTGTATCGTATACTTAATCAGTCACTCTCACATATAACGCTATCCACATATACATCTTGATACATATCAGCGACTGCCGCCAACCTAAAATGTTTATGCGCTCGGGCCATTCCTTTTAGGCCAAACTCTTTCATTTTGTCATTATCCGTTAATAGCCCATTAATTCTATCTTCAAGCTCTCTCTGATTTTTGACTATATATCCTGTTTCCTCGTTAACAACAGTATCGTAACCGACACCATCCATTTCGGTAACAATACAAGGTAATTGGCATGCCATAGCTTCAATAATTACGTTACCAAAACCTTCTTTTTTCGAGGGAAAAACAAAAAGATCAGAAGCCTTTAAATAAAATTCCACATTATCAACAGGCCCAATAAAGTGAACATTCCCCAATTCTTTAGCTATCAACTGCATTTCATTAGCAAAGCTATTAAAGTTATTTCCACCAAAATCAAATGGACCCACAAGTACTAATGAAACATCATTATGTAATGATTGAATATTTTTCCAAACAGCTAATAACTCTCTAACTCCTTTTCTCTCAATTATTGCCCCTACAAATATTGCAATTCGATGATCAGTAGGAATGCCAAAATCTTGCTTAATTTTCTTATTTTCGTTCAAAGAATCTGTAGGAAAGAAAACTTTTTCGTTAACTCCTTGAGGAATTTGTACGATTTTTTTATCTGGAAGTCCAAAATTTTTACAAGCAGTTGTTAATGGCGAAGAGATAGTGATAAAGGTATCAATCATTTTAAAAAGGTTTTTTCTAATACTTTGAAATTTGAAAGAGCCAATACATGAATCTGGATCATCAACTCCGATCAAGACCATTTGCATAATTAGATTTTTGTTAAATATTTTTGAAAATAATCCAAATAAACCAAACCGATCAAAAAATCCGTGAATATGAATAACTTCATAGCCTTCTTTTTTTTGCCATAAATATTTAATTGCTTGTAAAGAGTATGTCAAAAAGTTAATTTTTCCATTTTTTACGCAATCAAGCCTAATCACCTTAATGTTTTCTAATATCTCTTCTTCTTTAACATCTTCGCTTTGCTTTGTTGTCAAGACTGTAAATTTATAACCTTTTCTCTCTAAAAAAGGAGCAAGCTTTTGTAAGTAGATACCATGACCTGTATAAAGTGGATAAAACTCCGGAGCTATCCATATAATATGTTTTTCAGGCTTCATTAAACTTTAGTCCTTTTTTTATATGTCCAATTACGTGCTCTATTTTTTGATCCCACGAATGCTTAATGCCTGCATTTTTTCGTTCATTGACATTTTCGACACTATTTTCGCTAACGAGAAGGCAAAGTGCCTCCTTAAACTCTTCTTTGTTATTCACAATTGAAATTAAGTGCTTAAATTCGTCCACACCTGCAGTATTTGTTGTTACCACGGCCTTACCTAAAAACAAATAATCATATATCTTAATTGGGTCATTGCCTTTAGTGTGTTCGTTAACTTTGTTTGGAATGATGCACACATCAAACTCATTAAGCACATCTGCTAATTCTATATAGGGCACAGGCTCTCTATAATGAATGTTTTTTGGTCCATAAGAAATACCCAATGGATCGTCAGAAACTTTGGGACCGATAAAGACAAAATCAAACTCAGGAAGATTTCTAGCACAAAAATGAATCAATTCTCTATCTAACCTATCTTCAACTAACCATCCTGAATAACCAATTACAGGCCGACATTTGTCGGAGACTGAAGCTACACTTTCATCGACTTCATTCTGAAACATTGCCATGTTGGTCGCATTTCTAACACAGTGGCTATTTTCATTTATTTCTTTTGCTCTGGACGTTAAAGAATCATTAACAGCAAAAACAATATCTGAGTGATTAATAATTTTATTTATATTATTTTGCACGCTTGAAACTGAATCGTTACCATAGGCAAATTGTGCAAAGTCAT
This sequence comes from Colwellia sp. BRX8-4, assembly GCF_014077345.1. Classification (NCBI taxonomy): domain Bacteria; kingdom Pseudomonadati; phylum Pseudomonadota; class Gammaproteobacteria; order Alteromonadales; family Colwelliaceae; genus Colwellia; species Colwellia sp. BRX8-4. The sequence goes on along the minus strand of NZ_JACGVS010000013.1, from coordinate 22,434 downwards.
CTGACCAATCAAAAATAGTCAAAGTTGCCGCATCCATTAATTGCGCTAAACCAGAATCAAGCTCCATTGGTTTATTTATTAAAAGTAAATATGGATTACAAGTGTATTTCTTAATTATATTTTGAGTTATCTTTTCTGTATATTTTGATAATTTAGGTAAGTAGAGCGGTGTATACACTGTAGTTTCAATGTTAACCTTTCTAGGAATGACATAGTTCCAATATGCCTTCCTAAGAGGGGAAAATTCCTTCTGGGGATTTGACAATGAATTTGAAAACCAAATACTTGGATTAATAAAAAGAACTTTATCTATAAAGTCTTCCTGTTGAAGATAATTCACAATTATTTGATTGCGTTTCCAAAAGCTACTCCAAGGGTTATACCCAAAGCAAATTAAATTATATTTCATTATAAAAAAGATTAACTACTGTTCAAAATGATATAGTATAAAAATTAACACCATTAATAAACTTAATTATTTTAAAAGCTACATCATAAACCGAAATTTACTTTATGTAATTTATTTAACATAATCTCATATTAACAACCTCTATATTAAAACTAATGAAATCAACCTTATCAAAATCTCATATCAATGGACCTAAAGCCTCAATATTAAGTTATATTACAGGATTTTATATCTTTTCTTTTTATATGGAATTAGCCTTACGTTTTCCTATTTTACAATCTATAAGATATCATTTTACCTTTGGATTATTTTTATGTGGCGCATGCTTGCTTAAATTTATGGATGATAAGAAAACGTCCTCTAATAATCTACTTCGTTCGAAATCGGTTAATATTGCCTACTTGCTTATTGCTTTATTAGGCCTTTATACCGTTTTTTCATACGCTAGAGATATATCTTTTGTTATATACACAGATCGAGTTGTTAAGTTTGCCCTCCTTTCTTTTTTAATTACTGTTTCTGTAGATAATATAAAAGATCTAAAAGTCATTATGTTTTTTATGTTATTAGCTTGGTTTAAATTAGGTTCAGAAGGCCTAATAGGGTGGTATACAGGAGGATTAGTATGGCAAAACCAGGGGATTATGAGGTTACACGGAGCCGCTCCATATCTTGAGCACCCGAATTCATTTAGCGGATTTGCACTTGGATGCTTACCTTTTTGTATTTTATTGCTTAAAAAAAATGAGAGTTTATTACAAAAAATTATATTTTCAACAATGATTGTCTTTTCATTAATAATTATATTGTATACAGGCTCAAGAACAGGATATATGGCCTTATTATTTATATCTTTATATGTTTTCTTCAAAATGGATAGAAACAAATGTAAAATTGGAATTCTATCTGGTATTTTAATGCTCGCATTAGCTCCATCGATACCAGATCAATATGTAGAAAGGTTTAATTCTTCCTTTACAGGAAAAGAAGCTGAAGGGGACTCTAGCGGTACTCGAACAATCATTATAAAAGACGCTTTTGGTGTATTTGCTAACTATCCTTTAGGAGTAGGCGTTCAAGCTTTCCCCACAGTCAGAATGGATATGTATGGTAGGTTTCAAGACACACATAACCTTTACCTTGAAATTTTAACCAACACCGGCCTTGTTGGACTTATTGTGTTTTTCTTATTTATTAAACGTTTGCTTGCTTTAATCAAATTAAATAGATACAAAGCTACGACTTCGACAGACCTTTCTAATGCGGATAAGTCCTACTTAGACAACTTAAGTCATGCAATAGCCTTATTTATAATAATAAGGTTATTTTTGGGGTTATTTGGTATGGATTTATATGAACCCTATTGGTGGATAGCGTTAGGCTATGCTCTGGCTATAAATAATATTGTAGACAAAGGAACAATAACAAATTCTAATATAGTCGCTAGAAAAATGTAAGAATTTATCGCTTAACTTTTATATTGCAACCCAAATTCATCATTTAGTCAGTAAATCTAATTCTTTACCCCATGCTAAATCTATATCTATTGTTTCAAAAGCCAAATAACCACTTCCTGGTGTGAATGTTAATTCACCAAAGAATATTTTATTTTCAACATTATACAGGTCAACCCTTGTATATAAAAATGGTGCAGATAGGTCCTTCGCGATACGTAACATTTCATTTAGGTTATCTGGCTTTGGAATTTCATTTCCTTTTTCCTTTTTCCACTTAAAATCTAAAAAATTCCAATCGACATCGTACATTGATCTTTTATGTTCATTAAAGCGTGATGTATCAATTTGTATGAACTTTGGTACACCATGGAAACAATGTATTTTAATGTCTTCCGGGATCTCACCATTTGCAGTAAGCAAGAGCTTTTCAACAAGTACTCTCGGAGTAATATCTCGGTATTGTACCTCCCTATTCAAGTGATAAAAATTTTGCCTGAGTTGGAAGCGAAGATGTTTTTTTGTATTTTCTAGATCATGCTTTCTCTTATCTTTTATAATAAAAACGTTACCACTAGAATGGTTAACCTTTAAAATACAAGGAAAATCGGGAAGAACCTCTTCTATTACTTTGCTTAAATCTTTTGTTTGAAAAACAAGAGGTATCAAGTATTTAATACCGACTGTATTTCCAACATATTCTCTTACTAGATATTTATCTGCGTATATCCCCTTAGAGTCATTCATGTAATTCAATTTTATCCATTGAATTTTTTCATTGAAAGTTTTCGGGTTAGACAAATTAGGAAAAAAACCAAATGTTCGAAAAAACCTTATTTTTATCACCATATAATCGACAGTTATATTGTAATAAAAAATATAAAAAAATTTTAGTATCCTATTAGCAAGTGTGTATTCTCGGTATATGTGATCAACTATTTTTTTATACATAATTTCTCTTTAAATAAAATGATTAAAGTGAGCTCAAACCAAGTTAAATAGAATAACCTTTACTTATCAGTAGTGATTTGAAATTACTAGACATCTCCTTGGCATTAAAATCAACTACATTAATTTTTTCTTCTTTTTTCAAATTCTTTTTAACACCTACCATTGTGGATACTTCCTCAAAATCTACGCCAATAAAGCAGCACAATTTTTCAATTTGTTTCCGATCATTTAATTCTTTTGTTTCAAGTTCAAACCATTTAACTTGTGGGAATAATAATTTACACTTTTTAGTTCTAGATTCAATCTCATACCAGTACCATAAGCACTTATAAAAATCATGACTAAACTCCCCTTCTAAATCTAACAATTCTGGAATGTTAATTTCATTATCAGCTCTTGATGGAGAAAGTAAATAGTTTTTACCTCTCTCGCTTTTTCCAGGGATTGAATTGATGGAATAGAATGATAGCGCGACCTCGCAACAAGGTCTTATGAGATGAATTAACTTCAATTTATCCCTATTAAAACTATTCAAGATTAGATCATAAAAATTCTTGATAAATAGATGATTAGTTTCTATATAAATTCGATTATTTTGCGCTGCTCTTTTTATGTAAATACTTTTTTTCTTATAAATTGAAAGTTTTTTCCCCGCATTCTCTTCAATTTCAAAATTGGTCATTATAGGGTAAGGCTCATGTGTACTGATACAATCACTTACTTCCGAAAACAAATGAGTTAGAGATAAGGACCCACTTCTGCCTGTGGTAGCAACAAAGACATATGTATCAACATCTTTAGTTTTATATTGTAGATATAAATCATTTAACAACTGAGTTACCCCACTATACTTAATCAATTCTTTCAATTTGAACTCCTATTAGTTATTTAAACTTTTCTTGAATAAAATTATATATTTTTCTTTTTTCATATGCATCAAAAAGTAAAAATGTCCCTAGCATTATTAGAACAAAAATTAGAACCGAAGGAACAATTAATTGCGACCAAGAAGTAATTTGAAATTTATACGATTCTAACAGGACAATAATCACTGCACTGTATAGTAAAAATATAAAAGCCCTTAGGAAAGTTGGTGCTAATATAATTTTTATAAAGCGATGTAATATAATGGGTAATGCAATCAATCTTATAACTGCCACAGAAGCTGAAAATGCAAGAGCAGCTCCCAAGGCTCCGTACAAGGGAATTAATATAAATGCTAACCCTATTGCTATAGTTGTATCAAGAATAGATAAATAGGCAGTGTATTTGTGCTTTTTGATGGTCATTAAATAACTATTAAAGGGATTGCAACTTAATATGGCTAAGCGACCTAAGGATAATATTATCAAACTTTGATAAGCAATAGAGTGATCTATTGTTCCTTTTACCCATATAATCAAGAAACTCTCTCCTAATGTATAAAAACCAGTAAAAATCAATGCAAACACAATTAGATATAATTTAAAGAAGAATATAAGGGTTTCATTTAGTTTTTTCAATTCTCCCTGTGCATAATACTTGGTAAAAATTGGGCCTGTTATTCCTAGAGCTTGAGTAGCTATTTGACATGCATAATCTGTCAACCTAACAGCAACATAATATACCGTTACGGCTGACGTCGAAAGGTATGCAGCAATGAACCAAATATCCATTTTTGATTTTAAAATATTAGTTAAATCAACAATAAATGTCCATTTACTAAAATGAAATATTTCTTGGATATCTTTTTTATAAATATGATTTTTACTTATTTCTAAATGTGAAAATAATGAAACTGAATAATAGATGAAAAAACCTGTCGTACAAACATTAGTTAACAATACAATTACGGCTAGTGACACAACTCCGTAACCGGTAGATATATAAAAATATATAGCTATTGCACTGAATATATTCCCTAAAGTCCTAACCGCCGCAATAGTATCAAATCTCATATATGCATTTATAATTCCAGGAAATGCTTTAGACGGGAACTCCAGTCCCAATGATAATCCCGAGATTATAAATAATACCTGAACAGTTCTTAATTCCTTCGCATTTTCGACCAAAGTAGGTGCAATATAAAACACTGCAAATATTATAATTATAAAAATAATGACTGCTAGTAGACTGTAAATAAGTAGAGCGGTATTAATAATATTATTAGCTAGATCATATTCTTTTCTGTATATATGTTTTGCAACATAACGTGTTACCGCTTGAGTCAAGCCTAAGTCTAAAATATAATATGAAGAGATTACGCTACCGACTAATACCCACAACGCATAATCAGCACTTCCTAAATTAGTAATTAGAAATGGAAGCATCCAAAACCCGATACCAATATTAATTAGTGTTTGAAGGACCCTTGCAGACGCGCCTCTAACAAGTAAATTTGAATCTTTTGGCATTTAAGTTTTTCTCTTAAGGAATTTTTTAATTTTAAATTTTATAAAAATGATTGGCGTCATAATTAAAAACAAAATTTTGCTATTAGTGCTTAATGGTAAGACTATTGTAGTTAGACTTTTTTTATTCCCTTTAAACCTATCTTTATAAAATGTTTTTTTCCCACCCCCTGCTAATAAATCATATTCATTTATAGAGTCCTTATTAAAGGCACTTTCTATTGCGTATCCTAACATAAGGGTGCCCATTGATATTTTTGAGTCATAGCCTAGTTCAAATCCTAATTGGATATTATAACAAACTCCTTCAACCTCAATATCGTAACATACAGCCTTTGCTTCCCCCTCTTCTAGGAGAGAGAGTGATCTTAAAAATCCTAATTTATTGAAGTGCGAAGATATATTTTTGTGGAATGTAAGTGAATGCACAGCGAAACACTTTTTACTCCATCTTTTTACATGCATATCATTCAGTAAAGTAAAAAAATCATCTATGGCCACGTCGTTTTCCAGTGATAACACTTGTACTGAATTCAATAGTTTTCTCCGATTAAATAATTTCAATCGTGTATTTTTTCCCAGTATAGTTAAATAAGATTCGAACGATTTTACAGTCTCTATTTGAATACTTTCACAGAAATACTGTTTTCGAATTTTATAATTTTTATTTAGCCATTTGGAACTTTCGCTTGCTTGTAGCATATCTGAGAAGACGCATTCATCAATGTTGCTTTTTTTTAAGTAATCAAATATTAACTGAAGTAATACTGAAGAGTCATTTTTAGGTAAAATGAAATCTAAATACTCTGATCTTATAGAATCATCATTGGCTAAATAATTACCAATAAACTCACATCTTATTGTTTTTAAATTAAATATATTTTTGAATTCGTACGTATAACAAGGTGCGAGACCGATTAAATGTTCATTTTGGTAAAGACCCAATAATAATAAGTCGAGATTTAATCTCGGTTGCCAAATCTCCCACCACGTATTCTGCCAGATCCAACTGGAAAATAAAGGGTTTGCATCTGAGGACTGTAAACATAACTTCCAAGAATCCTTTAATGTAGACAAGTCTTTAACATTCATTTTACGTATTTCAAATTTTTTCATGTTATGAATTCATTGTCCTAGACTCTAGATTTCTTATATTTTATTAAAGTAATTTAAATGCGAGAACTTCTGTCTTTTCTCTTGATGATATTCTTCCAACCCTGTACGGGTCCGAATATAAACTTTTCTCTTCGCATGCCATTAATCCATATTTATAGCCACATTCTTTAACATATTTTATAACGTTATTATTAATATCAGCAGGCATACCATTTGGGTAACAAATCCCCTGGATTCTTTTATTTAGAGTGGTTTCTAACAGCCTTTTTGACTTTTCTAATTCAAACTTCAAAACCGAATTCTCTAGTTTAGATAACACTGGATGAGTTACCGTATGACTTCCAATATCTAAGCCGTCTTTTGACATTTCTTTCAGTTGATCAAAATTTACAGCACGAAATGGGATTGGAGGAGTTTTCGGTAACTTAACACGTAAAGCTTCTTCTAATGCGGTTAAAAATATGTCCCGCTTGATAGTATTGAGTTTTAAGCAATAATCGCCAAACATATGCCAATTATTTAAAATCTTCACATAACTTAACTCTATATCTCCAAAAGGCTCTATATTGATTTGACTTTCCTGTGAATTTTCGAGGAGTGATTTTATTTTATCAGGCCAAAGCCAGCACTTGTTCGCTGAAAAATCGGTCGTTATATATAAAGTAACGGGAATGGAATGTTTTTTTATTATTGGCCAGGCTACATCATAGAAATCTTCATAACCATCATCAAAAGTGATAGATATTGCTTTCTTATATATATCACATGAATTCTCGAGAACTAGCAATTTATCTATAGGTAATATAGTAAAGTTTTTTTTGATAAAAATTATTTGTTTTTCAAATTCATCTTTTGAAATGCTCGAAATACCATTTATGTTACACACACGGTGATACATTAGAATCTTGGGATAACCGAATTTTCTAATAAATACTCTGTACAATCCGGTTGTATTAAGTATGTTATAAATAATCAGCTTCAATATACCTTTGGCTTTATTTAATATCCCAATCATTTAATATGGTCCAAACATATGCGGCTTAAAACTAATTAATTTCGCAAATCGAAAAGCGATACTTTCCTGATTTTTCTTGCGGAATTGAATTAACGTCAGTTATAACATATTTAACCTCCTCGCCAAACACGACAGTGAACTCTTCTATCAGTCGCTTATCTGTTTCAACAGAGTACTCTAGTGCCTTCACTCTATTAATAATCAATTCATTAATGTTTTTTTGTATTAACTGCATTTGTTCTATACCAGGTATATTTGTCAACGTTCTTTCAATAAGTGAAATCCCCGAAACCAAAGCACCAGAATGAGTTAATAAGAAATCAGCCACACGTCCTTCTAAATGTTCCATCAATGGTAAGCCTCGACCACATTCACATATTCTGTCTGTCGCGATCCCTATATCTCCTACCTGATAACGTATCAGGGGCATACCTTTATTATTAAAATCTGTTAACGTAATTTTCCCGGGCTCACCCATAGGTACAGGTTTACCATTATCATCTAAAAATTCAATATATAAATGCTCAATATTTAAATGCATACCTTGATGTTGTTCACACTCACTCGCTATTAAGCCAACTTCTTCACAACCATAACGATTTGTTACCCTACAGCTAAAAACTTGTTCAATAACTATTCTTTCGTGCTCTAGAAGCATCATAGATGTTGCCACTATTGCTTCTGGTCGTAAGTCGAACTCCTTATTTTTATTTAAATATTGAGCGAAAATAAAAATTGAATGTGCATGACCGAAAACAGCTTTAGGTTTTTCTTCTCGCCATTGTCTAACAAAGTCAGACATTGAACGATCATCTAAGGACATGGTATCTAGAAATATAGTTCTATCTAAACAATGATGCCTAATTTTCTCTTTTATTGTTTTAGGTGTAGGAGGATTCCCCCAAAGTGCAGCTCTTTTAGCTCCTGTTTTCCAACCTGCCCACATATCACTCCTCATTGCGGCGGAGTTTCTATTTTGTTCACATAGGTCATCAAAGTATAAATTTAAAGAAACCCCTGTTGACCCACCTGTTTTGGCATTAATTAATTCATCTATCTTGTACTCATCACTTATAAAAAAGTTTAAATTATTTCTAACATCTATTTTGGTAGTTACCGGTATTTTTTCGATATCTTTGTAAGATTTAATTTCATCCAAATTGATATTATTTTTTTCGAATAAGTTCTTATAATAAGGAGAAAATTTCTCAGCATACATAAGTGTACTTTTCAAATTGTTCCATTGGCTTTTTTTTATGCTTGATAAACTGTTCCACTGGCTTTTTTGCATTTCCCCCAGTACTTTTAACTTTGAACTTTTATCCCATATATCCCAAAGAGGGTAAAAAACGTAGCGAGAAATTTTTTCCATAATCATTATTTAGTATTCCTTCAATAACTTTTTATAAATTTTTATTGTTGAATCGATCATATTGTCAATTGTAAATTCAGCTAGTATTTTATTTCGACCACTCTCTCCCATTTTTTTTGAAAGCTCTTTGTTCTTTAAAATTTTTATTATCAAACTAGAGAGCTGTTCAACATTTCCAACAGGATATAGATAACCCTGTTCATCGTCTGTTATCAGTTCGGGGTTTCCTCCGACAGCAGAGCATATAACAGGTTTTTTATGTATCATATATTCCATTATACCATTTGATAGCCCTTCAGATTCAGAGCATAAAATAGCTATATGAAATTTTGAAATATAGTGACTAACGTTTTCTTGTGCTCCAACAAAATACACATATTCATCAACTCCGTATTCTTTTGCAAGTTGTTTAAGCTTGGTAGAGTCACCCCCGCCGACTATAACGCCAGAAGCCGTTGGCATTTCAATCTTTACTAAACTTAATGCTTTAATGAAGTCTTCAATTCTTTTTATTGTTCTTATATTAGCCACTAAACCTATCTGATTTTCAATCAATTCATCATTATTCTCAGGTATCTTCGAAGCAGGCATCCCATTGTAAACCACGTGAACTTTGTCTGAAGGGATACCTTCATTGTCTACAGTTATATTTTTAACTGCATTACAATTACATATACAACCTTGAAGGAATTTAGCATTCCATCTTAAAATTCGTAATAGCTTTAAGTTATACCAATACCCCATATCTCTGCGAGAGGTAATGACTTTAATACCTAAACTCCATAAAATAAATGGGGCTAAAATTGAAGCATCATTAAAATATATGTGTACTAATTTATACTTATTTCGGCGACAATATAGTGCAAATAAAAAAATCTTAAATATTGAGTTCACACTGAACATTTTAAAAATATTTAGTTTTTTTATTTTGCAAGGAAATTTACCATCATCAATATAATCACTTGTTTTAAAAACAGCTAATTCAGTTTCAATATTTCTTTTATTTAACCCCTGAATTAAGGCGAATACCTGCCCCTCAGTACCTGCATATGGATCTTTAAAATGATCCATTAAGAACATGACCTTATTCATTGTACTCCGGTGATATTATCTAAAATTGATTAAAAATATTACTTAATATAATGCTAATTATTGTTTAACCTAATGTGCTTTTTCAAAATATCATTAAATTCCAACAGTAATCCGGATAATCGACCACTAATAAAAAATAGAGCGACTAAATAACCAACGGGAATGTTTAACCATTTAATATGATGGTGGTATTTAAGTCTATTGATTAATATTATTAATGGACCAAAAAATAGCCCTAACACACCAAAAGCTGTGAATAACTTCACATCACTAATCACACCTATAAAAGTCGTCATAATTGCTAAAAGCCAAGCGTAGGTTACCAAAACCAACTTATCCCCAAAATAGCCATGGGCTTTAATTTGAGTTTTACCATGCCATTTTTGTTTAACGAAGACTGCTGCTAATGTTTTTGGATAACCCCAATGAACAATATAGTTGTTACTATCAAGTACACATTTAAAGTTGGCTAGTACCACTTGCTTGGATAAATGATCATCCTCAGCACTTGTAAGCTGCTCATTAAACCCACCAATCTGTTTAAACAAAGATGAACGAATTGAAAAGTTCCCCCCTGGCAGTTTACCTTTATTATCAAGGCTTGATTTTAAGCTTGTAGGATTCCAGCTTGTTACAATACTGTTATCTTCTAATGGGGCAATATGTTGGCCACCGTAAGCGCCAACGCTAGTATCTTGATACGCTTTATTTATTAATTCAAGCCATTGTCCATTCACTTCACAGTCACCATCAACAAAAGCAAATATTTCATATTGAGCTAAAGCTGCGCCATCATTTCTGACTTTAGATGGTGTTTTGGCAATTGTTCGAATCACATTGACATCAAAAGTAGAAGCAATTTCATTGGTATTATCACTTGAGTGATTATCTACCACGATGATTTCAGTTTTTCCAGAATAATTTACACAGCAATTTTGAATGGAACTTAAGCTTTTCGCAATATAGGATCCCTCATTATGTGCAGGTACAATAATGCTAATCGATATTTTCATGAGCTTAACGCCTCATGATAAACACCTAAGTAACTATTATTCATAATCTTAGATGTATAAGAAACCATAAATCGTTGTTGGTTTTCTAAAGCAATTTTTTCTCGATCCTCTGGGCATTGTGCTGCCATTTTAATTATGGCTTGTGCCAAAGGTTCTACTTGTTGCGGCGGCACTAGATAATCACTATCACCAAGTAAAGATGGAATACCACCAACACGTGTTGCAATAATAGGTAACTTGTCACGCATAGCTTCTAATAAAGTTATTGGCAAGCCTTCGGTAGTAGATGACATTACTAGCGCATCAAAACTATCAAAGTATTGCGCAGGTTGCTCGATAAAACCGGCCAAATTAACCACATCAGTTAACTCTAACCATTTAATTTGTTTATCTAATTCGGACTTTAATGGTCCTTCACCCATAATCGTTAACGATAGACTATTACCTTTTTTAATAGCTAAGGCGACAGCGTCAATAAGTAAAGAAAAATCTTTTTCACGCACTATACGTCCGATAGCCAATAAATTTAATGACGCTTGGTGATTATGCTGAAAATCAATTTTAACCGTTTTATCCTCATTAATACCATTAGGGATAACTTTAACTTTTGCAGAAGATTTGTGCTTAAACGACGGAATATTTTTCATTGATGGGCTAACTAAACAAATAATATCTGCCATTTTCAAAGCAAGTTTATCTAACCATTGATAGATAGACATTGCTGAATATTTTTTCGCAAATACATAACCATGCACGGTTGTCACAAAAGGTATTTGTCTAATTGGTCTAGGAAATATAGCAAACAGAATATTAAACTTGTACCCATGGGAATGAAGAATATCAACATCATTTTGTTGTGAAAACTTTAAAATCCCCCAAGCTCCTGAAAAATTTAGACCTGCAGACATTCGCCATTTTATTACGGTGATTTTCCTGCTTTCAGCTACTATTTCTAAAGGCTTATCTGCTTCATTGGGCAATCCACAAGAGAGTATTATGGGTTCTAGTCCTTGCTTAATTTGCTCTTCAGCCAACGCAAGTAACATTTGCTCTGCGCCATATAAACCGCCGCTATCAATAAGATGAAGAACTTTCATGTGTTGTTATTATTTTCCATTTTAAATATATTTTTACTTTTTACTAGAGATTCCGTATTAAGTAACTTACGGAATGACGAAAAATATTATTGTTATAAACTACCTGTATTAACTTTCACATCTAAAAAATTAGTAGTTCGACACAGCGTTAACCTTGTCTTGGCTTCCAAATCACTATTTTTTCGCCTTTGATAAACTTATATGAAGCAATAGCTGCCGCGAAGTTTATTAAACAAAAATAATGAGCAAGGCCAATCCATTTATTGGTTTGCTCATTATTGTTATGCCCTAGCCAAGCTGATAGGTAAAATGCTAATTGAGCAAATAGCGCTAAATTAAATATTGCATGCTGTCCTAATAAAACAACATTAGTAATAAATGTAATTACTAAGGGAATAAAGGCTAAATACCTAAGCACCTTATGGCTGAATAGTTGCAACGAAAACAAGCCAAATTTAAACGGGTTTAACAGCATTCGCATATCAAACAACGCCCACAAGGCTCTTAGTGATACTCTTACTCGCATTCTAAATTCAGCGCCGTCATCAGTTAACGACTCTTCTTTTAATATAGCTAAAGGTTGATATACCACTCTTTTCCTTTGCTCTACAACTTTTAATGGTTGGACAAAGTCTGGCAATTGATCAGCCCTTAACTCGGTATATAATTCAGCACGAATCGCGTCAACGCCACCATCTACACCTACTACAGAACCTATATCGCTTTCTAATGAGCGCATATAGTTTTCATATTTCATATAAGCGCTACAACCATCACCTACCATTGAGTCATCGCTATTAACATAAACCATTTTACCGGTTACATAACCTACTTCGGGATCAGTAAAAGTTTGTGCTATTTCAGTGAGAACGTTTTTGTCATAAATACTATTTGCATCAGAAAATACAATCAATTCACTTTTTAGCTCGGTTTTAATCACTTGATACGCAAGATTAAGTCCCGACGTTTTTCCTTTACGTGGTACTTGCCTAATAAGCTGAACGTTTTTATATTTTTGTTGAAATGTTGTTACTATTTCATCGGTTGCATCTTCAGATTCATCAGAAACTACAATAATATTTATTTTGTCAGCTGGATAGCCTTGATCTAATTTATTTTGAATGGTCTCAGCAATAACGTCTTCTTCGTTAAATGCCGGAATAATAACCGTTATAGATGGATAAAAATCTAATGGTGTTTTGCTAATTTTGTTCTTCGGTAAAATATTAAGTAATAAAGGGTAACCTAGATATATATAGGTAAGAATAAGTATCGCCCCCCAAAATAGTATTTCCATCTTTATCTTCCTTTACCAAACAATACAATTTCAACCGTTCGAATTAGAATCAATAAATCCAACATAAAACTACGATGCTTAATGTAATACAAATCGTATTTTAATTTCTCTAAGGAGTCTTCTTCAGTCGAACCATAGGGATATTTCAATTGTGCCCACCCAGTTAAGCCTGGCTTCACGTTGTGACGTTCGTTGTAGTAAGGCAAGTTTTTAATTAACTGCTGAACAAATTCAGGACGTTCAGGACGAGGACCAACAAAGCCCATATCACCACGTATTACATTGAGTATTTGTGGTAATTCGTCGACACGGTATTTACGAATGAATTTACCAATACTCGTGGTACGATCATCATTTTCAGAGGCCATTTGAGCACCATTTTTCTCCGCATCGATTCGCATACTTCTAAATTTATAAATATTGAACGCTTGTCCATCAAGACCAACACGCTCTTGAAGATAAAAAATAGGGGCTTTCATGCCTTCATCGAATTTTATAAGAATGGCTGTTATTAGCATAACTGGCCAAGTAACTAACGTTAAAGCAACAGCAATAGCAGCGTTAAAAACCCAATCTAAGCTATTGCGTAAATGGTTGCCTGAAGCAAAGCCATTTGAATAGATTACCCAGCTTGGATAAATAAGGTTTACCGCTATTTGACCGGTTTCACGCTCGATAAAATCGAGTATCTCAGTAATTTCTACGCCGCGTATCTTACAAGCAAAAAGTTCATCAACCGGTAAATTATCACGACGTTCATCACTAGCAACAACAATTTCGTCGATACCATGCTCTAGTGCATAATTAACCAGAGAACCTTCTAATGCAATACGATTTTCATTAACTATGCCTGTTTCGGTGTCACCTGGCATAATAACAAAGCCGTGCATATAAAACCCTTGCCTGTCGACATCTCGGCGCATACGTTTTTCGATAATAGATGCTCGGTCACCTGCGCCAAGCACTAATACCACTCTTTTACTGAAACCAAAAAAGTCAACTTGCAGGGTAAAATAACGAAAAGCACTATCAATAATAAGACTAAATAATGCTGCAATTGCCAGTAATTCAATTTTTAAAGCGTGTTGACCATATAGGGGATTAATTAAGGTGACGATAAAGAAGCCAATCGCCACTGAAACAAGCAAACGCCTGACAATACCCCGGTAATTTTCACGCAGCTTCGAGTTATATAGACCTAGAGCTAATAACGATAGTTGTATCATTAGGGCGAAAAAAATCGCACAAATAGCCAATAAATTAGTAGGTATATTTTGATGCTCGACAAATAAAAACAAGCTATTTAAATAGACGGTAAGTAATAATGAACCAACAAAAAACATCAGTTCAATAATAACTAAGGATTTACTACCCGAAGATAGATCTCGAAACTTTGGGCTAGACATATGAATTAATTATTCCCTTTATTATTAACAGATTCAACTTGCTCATTTATAATTCTTAGTAAAAACATCTAATACAGAAGCGCGTAAGATAATAGCAATAATAATAAGTTTTTTACACCTATTAAATGTTGTGCAACCTTTGTAAAAATCACATACAATCAGATAGCTTAGTATAAATTTAATAAATTCGATGTATAAAGAAGGTTATAACCATGGAAAAGAATATGCTCGGTCAACTAAAAACGGCAATACTACTAATTATAGCTTATGTTATTTCAGGTTGTAGTACATTAACTTTACCACAAGCAACCATTCACCAATCGAATACGGTTGATGTTAGCTCTTATAAATATTTAATTGGTGCCGGTGATGTTGTTAATATTTTTGTTTGGCGTAACCCTGAAGTTTCAGGCACATTTGTTGTGCGTCCAGACGGAATGATTACCACCTCTTTAGTTGAAGATATACCTGTATCAGGCAAAACACCTACCGAACTTGCTCGAACTATTGAAGAAATTCTAGCAACTTACCTGAGAGAACCCGTAGTTACCGTAACCGTAAATAATTTTGTTGGCCCATTTAGTGAGCAGATACGTGTTATTGGTGAAGCCGCAGAGCCCAAGTCAATCAATTATATTCAACAAATGACGTTACTCGACGTAATGATTCAGGTCGGTGGCTTAACTGAATTTGCTGATGGTAATGATGCTATTTTAGTAAGAGTGGAAAATGGCAAACAAAAACAATATGAAATTTATATTGAAGACTTAATTAAGAATGGCGAAATAGCGGCTAACGTTGACGTTTTGCCAGGTGATATAATTGTTATCCCTGAAACTTGGTTTTAGTTTTAGTTAAATAAAAAGACAATCGCCTATTTTATTAATTGCCTGTATTTAGAGGTCAGGAATGCAAGAAATACTTGAACAAATTTTAGATTATTTAAAAGGTATGTGGATAAAACGCCGCTATCTTATGATTGCTACATGGCTTATTTGCCCTTTAGGTTGGTTTGCCGTTTCACAGCTACAAGATAGTTATGAATCAGAAGCGAGGGTATTTGCAGATACTCAATCTATTTTAGGCCCTTTGTTAAAAGGGATGACGGTTGAGTCGAATCCTGATGAACAAATCAGCTTAATGGTAAAAACATTGCTCAATCGCCTAAATTTAGAGCGTATTGCACGCATGACCGATCTAGATGTTCAAGCTAATACCCCACAAGAATTTAATAACTTAATAGAACGATTAACGAAGGATATTTCAATTAAAAAGACTGGCGGTAAAAACCAAAACATTTTCAACATCACGTTCTCTGATAAAGACCCAGTAATGGCACGCGATGTTGTGCAAGCGGTTATTACTGTGTTTATTGAAACAACTCGCGGTGAGAATCGTCGGGATTCTGATTCTGCCCAAAAATTTCTTGATAGCCAAATTAATGAATACGAAAATCGCTTGTTAAAAGACGAAGCAAGGTTAACTAATTTTAAACAGAAATACAGTGAAGTTTTGCCTAACCAGTACGGTGGATATTACCAAAAGCTAAATAACTCAAAAGAACAATTAAAAACTATTGAACTGATTTTACTAGAAACAAAAACACAATTAGCTGGCTCAAAAGCTAAATTGACACAATCTTCAACCTCAGAATCTAATCAACAAAATAATATTGTTGATTCGAACAGCATAAAAACGACTTTTGATGACCGTATTGCTGAGTTAGAAGGACAGTTAGATTCACTACAGCTTAGATATACCGAGCAACACCCTGATGTGAAAGAAGTTCAACGTCGCCTTGAGCATTTATCAATGAAAAGAGATGATGAAATTGAACAGTATTTAACGAGCAGTAATGAGGCAGGTAATGACTACACTCCAATAAGTCAGAACCCGGTAATTCAAGATATTCAAATTCAAGTGAACCAGCTTGAAGGACAAGTTGCTTCTATGGAAGTAAGAGCTAATGATTACAGAAATACTGTCAGAGAGCTTGAAAACAAAATTCATACATTACCTGAAATCGAAGCAGAATTAGTGGCGCTTAATCGCGGCTACAATATTACTAAAAAACAATATGAAGACTTGCTTGAACGTAAAGAGAAAGCACAGATAGGTCAGTCTGCTAACGAAACGACCAGTAAAATAAATTTCAAAGTGATTGATCCTCCTCGTGCACCTTTAAAACCCGCAGGTCCTAAAAGGTATCTATTTTATGTAGTTGTTACCTTTTTAGGGGTAGGTATTGGATTGGGACTTTCCTTTTTATTCAGCCAATTTAACCCTGTTGTAACTTCGAGCAGCCAAGTAGCTAGGGCAACGGGCATTCCTATTTTTGGTATTGTTTCGGCTACTGAAAACATAGGTCTACAACGTAAAGATAAACGCAAAACGATATTGTTCTTTGTCTCTAACAGCTTATTAATTTTAATATTATGCTTTTTTATCGCTTATTCGTTATTTCCGGATGCAATACAAGCGCCAATACATAGGATTTTTAATTTATGAGCACCATAGAAAAAGCACTCGCTAAACAAAAGATGACTCAACAAGACAAAACACCGATTGTTACTGAAAATGTAACGATTGATAAACCAACTAAAGCCGTTGAAAGCTCGACAGCTTCAGTAAATTATGAAAATAATGATGTTTTAGTGCTTAATAAAAATGACCTTGAAAGTCGTGGTTTCTTAATAGATAACGGTACCAGAAAAAGTATTAAAGATGAGTTTCGTCAAATTAAACGTAAGCTCTTAAACAATGCCTTTGGCTCAGGCTCTAAAACGCTTAAAAACAGTAATTTGGTTATGATTAGTAGCTCTAAGCCCAATGAAGGCAAAACTTTTATTTCAATCAACCTTGCGCTAAGTATCGCCTTAGAACAAGATAAAACAGTATTGCTAATTGATGCAGATGTTCTGCGCCCAAGCATAAATCGAGAATTAGGCTTTAAGCAAGTCCCTGGCTTGATTGAATACTTATTGGGCGATAAGCACGATATTTCGGAAATAATTTATAGTACAAATATTGATAAGCTTAAAATAATACCTGCAGGTGAACCTCATCATCTTTCTAATGAATTGCTCGCCAGTGACCGTATGGATTCTTTAGCTAAAGAACTCGCAGAACGCTACCCGGACCGTATTGTAATATTTGACTGCCCACCGTTAATTGGCGTTACAGAAACGATGGTCTTAGCCAACTTAATGGGCCAAGCGCTGGTAGTCGTTGAAGAATCAAAAACGCTCTTAGCAGATATTGAAAAAGCGACAGAAAATCTCAACGAAGATTTAGCACTGGGTTTAGTACTAAACAAAGCAATC
This sequence comes from Colwellia sp. BRX8-4, assembly GCF_014077345.1. Taxonomy (NCBI): domain Bacteria; kingdom Pseudomonadati; phylum Pseudomonadota; class Gammaproteobacteria; order Alteromonadales; family Colwelliaceae; genus Colwellia; species Colwellia sp. BRX8-4. The sequence goes on along the minus strand of NZ_JACGVS010000013.1, from coordinate 4,499 downwards.
AGATCTCACAAGGATATGTATGGCTATTATGGTTATGGATACGGCACTAAATAAGACAGTATTAGCTGCAGCAATCTTTGCCATTTTATCTGCAAATACTTTCGCAGGAGAATGGCTGTTTACACCGCAGTTGATTATTGAAGAAACCTATACTGATAATGTTAATTTATCTGTTAACGACGCAACATCAAGTTTAGTTAGTCAAACAGGTGTTGGATTAAGTACACTGTTTTCATCAAAAAAATTAGATTTTACCTTTGACGCAAAAAGTTTTTATGCAATGTACACCCATGATCATGATACCGATGATGACTATCATACATTGGACAGTTCTTTTCACTTAAAGTTAGGTCCTAAAGGACTTGCTTTAATCGGTAGTGCTGCAATATCAAACCAAGCACGTAATAATTCCAGTAATGCGCTTGCCGATATTGTTTCTGGTGACACCATTAGAGTTGAAAATTATTCTGGTGGTTTTCAGTACACGATCAATAATAGTGCTTTTGTTGTTAGTTCTGGTATTCAATACCAAACAACTAAATCACAAGACGGTATAGGTGAACGAGAAGGCTATGCGGTACAGTTTTTGAGTGAAAATGGCTCTGCTGCTCGAAATGTATATTGGGATGCGTCATCTGAATATTCTGATGCGACTAATCAAGGCAGAGACGGACAGTTATTCAAAGGCGAAGTTAAAATCGGTTTGATTACGGGTTATAAGATAACCCCGTTTATACGATATTATGATGAAACTAATGAAGGTGATCTTGTTAATAATAGTTCATCACTTGAGTCAGACTCTTATGGCGGCGGCTTACGCTGGTTAATAAGCCCTAGGCTCTTATTAGACCTATCTTATAATACACCTACTGGTACTCAGCTAGACCTTGATGGTAAAGAACAACAAGACTATGCTGCGGCCTCAATTCGCTGGGAGCCTAGCCAAAGAACGACCTTAATAATTGATTACGGCCAACGCTTTTACGGAGAAAGTTATGGATTTGACTTTGTACATAAAAACAAGCGTTTAACCAATACAATTACATATGCCGAAGATGTTCAAGCCTTTACCCGTAATAATTATGAAAGTGTTCCCTTAGGTAGCTTTTTGTGTTCACAAGGTGACATAGCTGATTCTTCAACTTGTTTTGTCAATAATAATGATAATATCGATTTTGATAATTATCAGCTAGTCAGCTTAAATGATTTTGTTTTAGTGGAAGATTTGGGCCTTTCATTAAACAAAGAGTTACAGTGGTCTTCAGAATTAGCACTACCGCGAACCACTTTCAGCGTTGAGCTATCAAAATTGACCCGCGAAAATTTAAATACCCGTACCCAAGATGAAAATAAAAAGGCATCATTTGCGATTAAACGCAAAGTGAGTGGTAAATCAAATATAAATTTCATGCTTGAATATACTGACACTCACTTTTTACTTGGGCAAGAAAATGGCCGTCAAGACCGCTACCGACGTTATAGTCTTGAATATGACAAATCCTTAAATAGTAAACTGACTGTTAAATTAGGTGTAAACCATCTTAACCGCAGTTCTACGACACAATCATTCAATTATGAGGAAGACAGAATCACCCTCAAATTTAGTAAAGGTTTTTAGCAGTATGTACGAAAATTATTATGGTTTTAAAGAGCGTCCTTTTCAGTTAAGTCCCGACCCACGTTTCTTTTTCGCGTCAAGCAACCACCAAAGAGCAATGTCTTATTTACAATATGGTTTAGACCAAGGTGAAGGTTTTATCGTGGTTACTGGGCCTATAGGCACGGGTAAAACAACAATAGCGCGTAACCTATTAAATAATATTGCTGACGATTCAATTGTTGCCGCTCAACTTGTCACGACTAAGCTCGACCCACAAGAATTACTTGAGCTTGTCGCCTTTGAATTTAAGATTACCGTTAAAGGTAAAAGTAAAGCTGAATTACTACAGTCAATTGAACAGTTTCTTATTGATTTGAATCGCCAAGGTAAGCGCGCTTTGTTGATTGTTGACGAAGCACAAAACCTACCAATAGAAACCGTTGAAGAACTCCGCATGTTATCTAATTTTCAACTGGATAATAAGCCGTTGATACAAAGTTTTCTTCTCGGACAAGAAGAGCTTAAAGATATTATTCAAGCGCCTAATATGGAGCAATTTCGTCAACGTATCATTGCCTCTGCGCATTTAAAGCCACTCACTAGTGACGAAGTTAAAGAATACATTAATCATAGATTGCAGCAAGCAGGTTGTATTAAAGAGGCACTCTTCTCAGATGAAGGCTTTAATGTTATTCATGAAAAAACGTTAGGCGTTCCAAGAAAAATCAATATTTTTGTTGACCGTTTATTATTGTTTGGATTTTTAGAAGAGCTAGCTTGTATTGATGTTGACGCAATTAACGAAGTCGCGTTAGAGATGCAAGTAGAGTTAACCGGTTCACTTCATAAAGTAAAATTAGCTAGTAATGAACCTAGCCAGGCAAGCGCACAGCTGATCGTGAATTCAACTGAGAATGTTGAAAACATGAAAGAAATATTAAGAGAAGTAGAAGAGATATTAGAGTCGTCGATTAAGCAGAAAATTAAAATGGCGCGTTATGTTGATAAACTCCTTAAGCAGAAGAGTCGTTTATATGCTGAAAGTAATATCGATGAAAGTATTGAAGCTAACTCAGAGCTAACAGCAGATACATTTGCCGAGACTAATTCTGAACGAAGTAGTGAAAACGATAAGAGTTAACATCATTAATTAATGGAGAAGATTTTATAACAAAACCTTCTCCATATTTTCACATCATCTAGGTTTCGTTAATTGTTAGGCCATATTTTTCAATTAATGAATACAATGTTGGTCTAGTAACACCCAGTAATTCTGCAGCTTTTGACATATTGCCTTCGGCTAACGCATAAGCTTTTTGAATAGCCAGTGACTCTGCTTTTTCCCGCACCGAACGTAAATTCAAAGACAACTCAAATTCAGTACTCGTATGATCAAAAAAGCCTAAGTCAAAGGCAGTCACTTGTGTGCCAGTCGTCATAATTACCGAACTTTTTACTTTATTTTGTAACTCACGAATATTACCCGGCCATTTATGAGCCTTAATAGCACTTAAACCGTCTTCTGAAAAACTTTTTACATTACGTTTATATTCAAGTGCGTACATCTGTAAAAAATATTGAGCCAGAATTAATACGTCTTCATCTCGGTCACGTAGCGGGGGGATATTTAAGGTTATTTCACTAACGCGGTAAAATAAGTCTTCACGGAAAGTTTTATCTTTAACCATTTGTTCTAAGTTTTGGTTGGTTGCACAAACTACTCGAACATCAACATTAATTTCTTGTCTACCCCCAAGGCGTTCAATCGTTTTTTCTTGTAAGAAGCGTAATAGTTTTGCTTGCAAGCTAAAGGGCATATCACCAATTTCATCAAGAAATAAAGTACCACCTTCTGCACACTCTATTTTGCCTATAGTCGCACGATGAGCACCGGTAAAAGCTCCTTTTTCAAAACCAAATAATTCACTTTCTAATAAGTTTTCAGGGATAGAAGCACAGTTAATGGCAACAAAAGGCTTATTACTTCGCTCACTGGCAATATGCACGGCATTGGCGGTTACTTCTTTACCTGTGCCGCTTTCGCCCAGTAATAAGGCTGTAATTTGTGTTGGCGCAATGCGCTTTACCATCATGCGGAGACGGTCAATAGCTTCACTGTTACCAATAATGCCAATATCACTACCCGCAACTTGACGCATCTTACGGTTTTCTTCTTCAATTGCCGATACACTAAACGCCCGAGCAATAATGACATTGATCACATCAGCATCTATTGGCTTTTGATAAAAGTCGTAGGCACCCGCCGAAATAGCTTTTAACGCATTAGTACGATCATCATTGCCGGTGATCACTATCACCTTAGTATGAGGCGCTATAGTCAAAATTTCCTGTAATGCCACTAAACCTTCAGTGGCATTAGCTTCATCTGGCGGCAAACCTAAATCAAGCGTAACAACTTTGGGTTCAAAGCGACGTACTGCAGCAATAGCACTTTCACGATCTCCAGCTAATACAGCCTCATAATCAGATAAACTCCACTTAAGTTGCTTTTGTATTCCTTTATCATCATCAATGATCAGTAACTTTTCCATACGACTAAAACCCTTTTATTATTTATACGCTTTATTTGAGCGCGTGATCCTGAATTCTTTACGTCGTACTGAATCCATGAACGTCATCATGAAACCACGAATGTCACTCTGAAACCACAAATGTCATCCTGAATTTATTTCAGGATCTTAACCCAGATACTGAAACGAGTTCAGCATGACGGAGGAAAACAACCTTACCTATCGTCATACTGAATCCACTACGTCATCCTGAATTTATTTCAGGATCTTAACCCAGATACTGAAACGAGTTCAGCATGACGGAGGAAAACAACCTTACCTATCGTCATACTGAATCCACTACGTCATCCTGAATTTATTTCAGGATC
>NZ_JACGVS010000054.1:0-2003 GCF_014077345.1 Colwellia sp. BRX8-4 | reverse complement strand
TCAATAGAGAAAGATATGTCTGGAAAACCCATAACCAAGCAACAGGTTAATTTATATATGTCTTATCGTAATGATCATAAACAAACAGCAGCCGCTGCCCAATCTGGTATGTCAGAGCGTACAGCTCGGCGTATCGAATCCGGCCAGCATTCAACCACACATCTCCCTAGGGTTTATCGAACACGCAAAGATCCATTTAATGGTGCGTTTGAAGAGCATCTAGTGCCATTGCTCAAAGCAGATCCTGAACTTCAACCCATAACGTTATTAGATCAGCTCGATACACTCATGCCAGGTAAATTTGGTCACAATCATTTACGTACGTTACAACGTCGAGTCAAAAAGTGGTTGGCAACTGAAGGGCCAGAGCAAGAAGTTATCTTTCGTCAAAAGTACATGCCAGGGTTTATGGGGATATCTGATTACACTTGGATGAACAAACTTGAAATATCTATTGCAGGCCAAGCATTTTCTCATAAGCTTTTTCATTACAAGTTAGTGTTCAGTGGCTGGACGTATGCTCAACTTGTCTTTGGCGGTGAAAGTTTCGAATCACTCTCTACAGGTTTACAAAATGCATTTTGGCGCAGTGGTGGTGTACCACAGACACACCGAACCGATAGCTTAAGTGCTGCATTCAATAATCATTATGAACAGGAAACGTTAACTGAACGCTATCAAAAGCTATGTGCTCACTATAGCGTTGTTGCAACGCGTAACAATAAAGGTGTAGCTCATGAAAATGGTGCGATTGAAGTGGCACATAGCCATTTAAAACGAAAAGTAGATCAGCAATTACGACTACGTGGCAGTCGTGATTTCGCGACAATTACCGAGTACCAATCGTTTCTTGATGTAATTGTCGCCAAAATTAATCGCCAATGCAAAACTCGATTTGATGAAGAGCGCAAGCACTTAAATGATTTGCCTAAACGTCGTACCAACGACTTCTGCGAACAATACGTTAAAGTTACCTCTAGCAGCACCATCAGTGTTAAACGTGTGACGTATACCGTACCTTCTAGATTAATTAGTCATCGATTACTTGTACACATTTATGATACTCGGCTGGATTTATTTCTTGGTCATGAAAAAACGTTATCCCTGTCTAGAGTCTATGCTCAAGGACACTTAAGATCACGAGCAGTAGATTATAAACATGTGATCCACTCACTTGCGAAAAAGCCCAATGCGTTCAAATACTCGCAGTTACGAGAAGATTTGATCCCAGAAGGTGACTTCAGTTTGTTGTGGCAGCAGTTAACAGCAGAGCATGTTAGCGATAAAGACTGTCGTTATATGGTTGAATTATTGTTACTCGCTCATAACTATAATTGCGAGCATGCCCTTGGTCGTTATGTCTTGAAAAACCACGAGCAAGGTAAGTTTATATCTATTGATATGTGCCGTAAATTGTTTGCCCCTAGCACGCTCGTCATACCAAACATTGTCAGTCATCAACATCAAATAAGTGATTACGATAGTTTGCTTGGAGGGTTACATGGCTAATATTCTAAGCTTACCAATATTACTGAAAGAGCTGCGCTTAAGTGCGATAGCCAAAGAATGGGAAGTCCTTGCCCAAAAGGCTGTTTCACAGGAGTGGGAGCCTGAATTATTCCTTGCCGAGCTATGTGAACTTGAAGCTAATCATCGTCATGAAAGTCGATTAAAACGGTTACTTAAAGAGAGTAAATTACCCGTAGGTAAACAACTACATCAATATAAATTTGACGAAATAGAAGGTATTACGTCACTGCAAATGAAACAAAAAGTTAATCAGATTGACTGGCTTAGACAAGGCCATAATATCTTATTGTTTGGTGCTAGTGGTTTAGGGAAAACTCACTTAGCGTGTGCTATTGGTTACTCATTACTTGAAAAAGCAGTGCGCGTTAAATTCAGCACTAGTACAGCTATTGTTCAAGAACTCCAACGTGCAAAAGAAACGTTGGGCTTAACTGATGCCCTAAGAAAACTCGATAAATATGAGCTGTTGATAT